>NZ_LZMJ01000056.1:0-106617 GCF_001665495.1 Rhodococcus sp. 852002-51564_SCH6189132-a | reverse complement strand
CCCCCCCCCCCCCCCCCCCCCCCCCCCCCCCCCCCCCCCCCCCCCCCCCCCCCCCCCCCCCCCCCCCACGACTCGTTCTGGAGTTTCAGACTGCGCTGGATACAGCGTGCCGGTAAGTGCTTCCCCGGGCTGCCGAGATCGGCACGACAGAAGCAACGTCGGCCGAGGTTTCCGCCAGCGCGGCGAGGATCTGCTCGGGGCCGGCGCATGTGCTTGCGCACGTGATCCCTCGAGTGCGGAGCTTCTGAAGAATGAGAGCTTCGGCGGCGGTGCAGTAGCCGTCGAGGATGTCCTCGGTGAGGACCGCGTAGTCCACTTCGCCTTCGAAAGCGGTGGTGGTCTCGATGCCTGCGAGGTCGAGGCGCTCCTGCAACTCCGTCCACCGGTCGAGTGCGACAGCGTTTGAGGGAGTGCCGAGGAAAAGTACCCGTGCCGGTCGGTCCGAAAGCGATGATGTCGTCACAGGCTGCTCCAGGGTGCGAGTAGGTCAGGTGAAACCGAATTGCCACTCCCGGTAGGGAGTTACACCTTCACCTGCGAAATGTGGTGTTTCACACTGTGTACAGGACTCGTTCACCCTCCGCTACCCGGGCAACTATCAGGAAACACGAATGTGACAGAAGTGGTTACGATTCCGCTCGGACGCTTGGGACTTTCGTCCCGAAATTCTGGTCCAAACACGCGAAAGCGACTAATTCTCCTCGAAACGTCGGGGCCGGCGTCGGCTACGACCTACGGGAAGGCCCAAGCACGACCGCGCCGGGACCGATCCCGAGCGGTAGCGCAGCGAGAACCCCGATCACCGACCACGCAGTGATCGAAGACGTGCGTCCACTCGACGCCGGGTCGATCGCGTTCTCGAACGTCAACTCGTACCGGCCCAGCGGTGACTCCCACTCGACGACGTGGCGTGTGCTCGCAGCGGCGGGGTCGGCAATGACCACCACCTCGACCCGATCGAGCCCGAGCGTCGCGAGCGCGAGGGCCACCGACGAATTCGAGGTTCGAGGGAAAGTCAGCGCTGCTTCCCTGGCCGATCCGCGGAAGACCTCCCGTTCCACATCCAGACTTTCTTTGATGCCGAGAGCACTGGGTCGCTTGATCGTCGTGTGGGTCAGGCGGGCGCCAACTGTTCCTGCTCGTGTCGCTGCGGCCAGAACATCGAAGCCGCCGATCGCACCCGTCGGGAGCAGTACACGGCTTGGTCCGGAGCCGAACGATTCCACCTCGAAGTTGCGGTCGGCGAAGACTCCACACGAACAGACGATGGTGTTTTTACCGCGCTTCACCACTTCGGGTAGCACTGTCCGGGCTGCATCGACCGTGGCAGCTTCGACCACGATGTCAGCAGCGTCGAACGCAGTAGCGGCTTCCTCAGGGCTGCTTCGTGAGTTCAACACGGCCGCGAGGCTCACATCCGGCACCACGTCGTCGCGCAGAGCGTCGATCACCGTCTGCCCGATCGCGCCGGTCCCGACTACGCACACTGCAATCGGACAATGTTCGATTTCTTCGGGTGCCAGTTGCCTCACATCCTCCGCGGCATACCGCCGCTCGTTTCCGCGAACTACGGGCTCATGGTACCGAGAGAAGGAATCGGCGATGTCTGATTCGCGACGTCGTCGTATCGCTCGTATTACCTTTCACGGATCGGAATGTGTTGCTATGAGGGCAACTACGGCGTCAGCGCACTACCGACAGCGGCAAGTCTGCTCATGCTGCCAAGAGCATCGTCTCCCGGGGCGGAGTGGCAATCCTGTGCGACGTCACTTGGCGGCATGGGCATCGCACTGCACGTCCGAGTTCGTCGTCGGGTAACCAGCCATATTCGTCGCACCGACCGCATCGTGGCGGGAGTTTCGGGCGGGGTGGTTGCAGCGACTGCCAGATCGGGATCCATGCTGCTGCGGAGCGAGCTGGGTCCCACGGTCGATGACGTTCGAGCGCGGCACGGACGAGAGCATCTACGCCGTGAGTGTCAATCGATTGCTCGACGAGGGTGCACTTCGCCGGCGTCAGGGTGTCGAACCGTGCAGATAGGCCAGCCCGGCGGCACGCCGTGGCCAATCGGTCGATGGGAGATGGCTGCTGCTCGCGTGTTGCATCGAAGGTGCGATTTGTCGGGTGGGGGAGTGCAGCAGGTTCATTTGTTGGTTCAAGGACGGTTCGGGTGACCGGGGTGTCACCCCGCTCGGTCGTTCTTGTCACCCCGTGGCGCTTCGTCTTGTCACCTCGTTCAGAGCTGCGGGGTGACGACGTGCCACCCCGCTTCATCGACAGGTTGTAGAGAACTGGGCGACGGTCTTCGCGAGGGATTGTCGCTGCAATTCGCTCTTGATCGCCTTTTGAGATGAGGCCGAGAGCGGCGAGCGCCTTCAGACAACGCTGTACCTGACGCTCGCTGATGCGGGCGTACCCCGCGAGCTTCCGCACGGATGGATACGCATCCGCGCCATGTCGGGACGCGTGATTGGCGAGACCGAGGAGTACCACTGTCAGGGCCGACGCCGAGGGCATGCCGGGAGGAGTAGGGGACGGAATTTCGGCGCGTTCGAGCGCCCAGGTGATCGCTTCGATGCTCACGATGTCACCTGCACATGAGTATGCTGACGCATGTTCGACTCCTCATTAGTCGGACATCCGGCCCGTCGCGATGCCAGTCGCGGCGGGCCATCTGTTTTGAATTGTTCGCACACCCGTTCGGGTGTGGTTGATCATCTTGGCATCGGGACCGAGGGGGCGTCAACGGTCTCCGGTATGGACGACGCGTCTCAGGAAGGCGCAGATTGTCCCTCGTTCGGATGAAAGATGTGAGTGATTCAAGAAAATGACGTAACGGAAGAATCGGACGCGGCGAAGATGCAGTGTCAGTGCATCTCCGATTGGGGTTCCATGAGTGAGCATCCATTGGTCGACCACACGGCCGATACGATCCAGTTCCAGCGCGTCGATGACGGTACGTTACGTCGCCACGCCCGTGCGTCTGTCGGGCCGGGGGTCGATGGTGCGGACCGGCTGCGATCCTCGGCCGGTCGTCCAGCTTCGAAGCGGGTCGTGTTCAAGGAGAGGAATGGCCCAAACTGGTGGCTTATCACCGCGATCGTGGCGTTGATAGCAGCGGTTGCGTTGTTTGCCGGAGGCGTGGCCGTGAATCAAGCTCGTGATTCGACACCGACGTATCAGTCTGTCTACGTTCCGGAGAACGTACTGGGCGGATCGCAGAAGTAGCTGCGCCAACGCCAAACGTAGCGAGACCCGCTGGCAGAGGGGGAGGAGCCAGCGGGTCTCAGTTGTCGCCAATTCCCGAGAGGGGAAGAGGCGTGTTGCGGGGAGGCAACACACTTGAGAGTTTAACCAGAACCGGTGCCATGCGGCACATCGAGGTAGGGACCTAAGTCCCATCGTTGGGACTTGACCGCATCTTGCTCAGTTGGCGCCTGAGGTATCCAGATCTAGCCGCTCGTGAAGCCACTTCCGGAGGCCATCGCCGTACTCCTCGCTGTCGAGTGCCGCATCGACTGCTGCGCGGAGGTAACCGCCCGGGTTACCGAGGTCATGGCGGGTGCCTCGATGTACGACGACGTGGACCGGGTGACCTCCTTCGATCAGCAGCGCAATCGCGTCGGTCAGTTGGAGTTCCCCCCCTGCGCCCGGCTTGATCCGACGTAGGGCATCAAAAATCTCGCGGTCCAGCAAGTACCGGCCAGCGGCAGCAAGTGTGGACGGGGCGTCGGCAAGCGCCGGCTTCTCCACCATGCCGCGAACTCGCAGAACATCCGGATTCGCGACATTGGGTACTTCCTCGACCTCGAATACGCCGTACGAGCTCACTTGGCTCTTGGGAACGTCGATGGCGCACAGCACGCTTCCGCCGCGCTTGGCGCGGACGCGAGCCATCGTTTCGAGGATGCCGCTCGGTTGCACAAGGTCATCGGGAAGGAGGACTGCGATCGCATCTTCATCAGGGCTCAGCGCTGTTTCGGTGCACCCGACAGCATGACCCAGGCCGAGTGGCTTTTCCTGGACAACCGATTCAACCGTAAGAAGATTGGGCGCCCGTCGTACTTTCTCAAGCAACTTGAGTTTGCCCTTCGCGGCGAGGTGCTCCTCGAGATCGAAGTCGTCGACGAAATGCGCGACGACTCCGTCTTTTCCGGGCGAAGTCACGATAAGAAGTCGTTGAGCTCCCGAGTGGGCAGCTTCCGTTGCGACGAGCTCGATGCCCGGCGTGTCGACCACTGGTAGTAGTTCCTTCGGCACTGTCTTCGTGGCTGGCAGGAATCGTGTGCCCATCCCTGCTGCAGGCACCACGGCCGTTCGGAACGTTTTTTTCACTCCCGCTTCTTCTTTCATGTTCTACCCTCGCCTCCCCTGCCGAGCGCATGACCGCGCGGGAATATCCGCGTACGTCCAGTCAAAACGTTGAATAATAGTGAGATGCATCTCACCCTTAGATTCCGACCGTAGATCCCACCCAGACGTGGCGATCCGTAAGCGCAGTCTAGGGGCCGATCACCGGGCTTGCGAATCGGGGAAAGCACTGAAAGTGCAAGATAACTGGCCTGATTGCACACGGAGCTACATCGAAGCGCTGCACGCTCGTAGGATGCAGCACTGCGTGTGGCGGGAGAAGAGCTCGATCTGGACCCCTGTTCAAGCTGCCATATCTGGTAAGTAACGTTACAGTCTCAAAGAGCGTTTTCGCATAGGAGCGACACGCGTACAACTAGAGGAACTGCGCCCGACTGGGCACGCCACGGGCAGGTCACGCGACCGGGGAGGGTACGCGGACCGTGGCCGGCGTTGCTTATTCGTGGAGCAGTGCGTGTCTCGGGGAGGAGACAACAATGAGGGTGGTTGGGCTATGACTGCCGTCGGGGAGGCGAGTCAGGGCGTACCTGATGCACTCGTGGGGAATGACGCCGATTCTGTTTGCAGACATCACCAATCGTCACAGCCAGCGAATCGCCGAAACTGGCAGAAATCCTACGTCAGAGGGGTGATCTGGTCCGACGCGATTGTCGTTGTGCTCGCCGTAGTCATGGCACACAGCATCCGTTTCGGACAGAGCGATCTACTGACAACGGAGCCGGTCTCCGAACTCAGCTACACGCTGATCTCGGCAGGTCTTATCAGTCTTTGGTTGATCACTCTCGCCTTGCTCCGTACCCGGTCCCGGCGTGTCATCGGCGCAGGTTATAGCGAGTATCAACGCGTCGTTTCGAGTACTGCTCGGCTGTTCGGGTTCATTGCGATCATTGCACTCGTGTTCCGTCTCGAACTCGCGCGTGGATATCTGGCGATTGCTCTGCCGGTGGGGCTTGCCGGTCTGTTGCTGTCGCGGTGGTTGTGGCGGAAGGTGATCGCGCGTAAGCGTGCTCGGGGTGAGTTCCAGACGTCGGTGCTGGTGGTCGGTGGTGCGCGGGCGGTGCGGCACATGGCGAGCACCTTCTCCCGTAAGGACGGGGAGGGTTACCGCGTCGTCGGGGTCTGTGTGCCCCGCTATTCGGGTGTGGCCGGGGACGTCATCGATGTCGACGGCCGGGAGATCACCATCTACGGCGATGAGCATTCCGTCGTCGAGGCACTCAAACTGTCCGGGGCGGACACGGTGGTGGTCACCGCCACCGAAACCTTGGGCAGCGACGGTTTGCACGATCTGGTCTGGCAGCTCGAGCCGCTCGACACCGACCTGGTGGTCGCCACCGGTGTGGTCGATGTGGCCGGTCCGCGGATCGAGATGCGCCCGGTGGCCGGGTTGCCGCTCATCCACGTGGAAAAGCCGAGCTATCACGGCGCGAAGCGGTCGGGGAAGCGGATCTTCGATCTGGTGTTCGCCGGCGCGGCGCTGGTGGCGTTGGCGCCGGTGTTCGCGGTCGTCGCCCTGTTGATCAAGCTCGAGGATCGGGGTCCGGTCTTCTACAAGGCCGAGCGCATCGGCATCGATGGCACGCCGTTCGGGATGATCAAGTTCCGGTCGATGGTCACCAACGCCGACACGATGGTCGAGACGTTGTTGGCGCAGAACGAGGGTGCCGGCCCGTTGTTCAAGATGAAGGACGACCCGCGGGTCACCCCTATCGGGAAGGTGATGCGGCGGTTCAGCATCGACGAGTTGCCGCAGTTCCTCAATGTCATTCGCGGGGAGATGAGTGTGGTGGGTCCGCGTCCGCCGTTGCGGCGTGAGGTGGAGGCCTATGACGGTCGGGTCAAGCGCCGGTTGCTGGTGCGCCCAGGGGTGACCGGGCTGTGGCAGGTCTCGGGCCGCTCGGATCTGTCCTGGGACGAGTCGGTACGGCTGGATCTGTCGTATGTGGAGAACTGGTCGATGGTGAGCGATGTGCTGATCATCGGCAAGACCGTCAAAGCCGTGCTCGCCAGCGACGGAGCCTACTGAACAGCACTGCATACTTATTACCGTATGGCCAATGACCGTACTTCCATATCAACGCGAATAGAACACCGAGCATGTCAAATTCCGGAGACAAGCAGTCCTCGATAGAAGAGTCGGAGATAGAAAAAATGAACACCCGAATCGCAGTCTTTGGGACGGGTTACCTCGGCGCGACCCACGCCGCCTGTATGGCAGAACTTGGTCATGAAGTCCTGGGTGTCGATGTCGATGCAGCAAAACTCGCGAAGCTGGAAGCCGGTGAAGTCCCCTTCTACGAGCCGGGACTTGAGGAAGTCTTGAAAAAGAACGTCCATAACGGACGTTTGCGCTTCACTGCATCGTATGAAGAGGCAGCGCAATTTGCGGACGTGCATTTCATTGGCGTGGGCACGCCACAAAAGAAGGGCGAGTTTGCCGCTGACCTCACATACGTACACTCCGTTATCGAGTCACTCGCTCCGTTGTTGAACAAACCTTCCGTTATTTTTGGAAAGTCCACAGTTCCCGTCGGAACAGCCCAAATCCTGGGAGAGCGCGCGAGGGAACTGGCACCAGCTGGCGACCAAGTCGAGGTTGCTTGGAACCCAGAATTCTTGCGAGAAGGCTATGCCGTAAAAGACACTCTCCATCCTGATCGAGTCGTCCTTGGAATAGATAAAGCGAGCCCCGGGCGCGCGGAGCAGGTCGCCCGAGAGGTGTACGCCGATCTCCTCGACGAGAACATTCCGTTTATCGTGACCGATCTTGCCACGGCGGAACTGGTCAAGACCGCCGCAAATGCGTTTCTCGCAACCAAGATCTCATTCATCAATGCGATGGCTGAAGTGTGTGAAGCTGCTGGTGCGGACGTCACCACCCTGGCCGACGCAATCGGTCACGATGCGCGCATCGGCCGGCGTTTCCTGAACGCCGGTGTCGGCTTTGGCGGCGGTTGCTTGCCGAAGGATATCCGGGCATTCATGGCGCGCGCTGGAGAGATCGGAGCAGATGAAGCACTCACGTTTCTGCGAGAAGTCGACAACATCAACATGCGGCGACGAACAAGAATGGTCGAACTTGCGCGCAATGTCGTTGGGGGTTCATTACTAGGAACGAGGATCGCAGTCCTGGGCGCCGCCTTCAAGCCGAACTCTGACGACGTACGGGACTCTCCAGCGCTCAATATCGCCGGGCAGATCCAATTGCACGGTGCCTCCGTTAACGTATATGACCCGAAAGCAATGGATAACTCGCGGAAGATTTTCCCCACCTTGGGTTATTCAACAAGTGCGAGCGAGGCGTGCCAAGGTGCGGACGCTGTTCTAGTTCTCACGGAGTGGAAGGAGTTCCGAGAACTCAAACCTGCACAGATCGAAAAAATTGTAAGAGGAAAGAATATTATTGACGGCAGAAATTGCCTCGATCCCGAGTTGTGGCGATCTGCGGGCTGGAATTACCGCGGACTTGGCCGGTAACCATCCCGCGGTACTACGCAATGCATTTGCGCTGATTGAGGAAGCCGATATGAGACGCCTGTGGAAAATTGCACGTGACGATAGTGCACTTCTGATGAGGGAAAGCGGGAGGACTCTCAGCAGCTTCTGGCCTGTAAGGTGGCTCATTTCTCCTTCTCTTCAGGCTGCGTTCATATTCCGACGATGTGCCGAGACTACGGGGGTCAGGCATCTCTTCTGGAGAAAGCTTCTTCTGCGGAGGTACGCGTGCGATGTTTCCTCAGGAGCTGAAATCGTCGGACCGATCTACATTCCGCATCCGATTGGGATCGTCATCGGTAGCGGATCTCGTATCGGAGCAAACGTATCCATTTTTCAAAACGTGACGCTTGGTCGAGATGGCTCAGGTAAGTATCCCACCGTCAAAGATGATGTTCGTCTGTTTGCTGGCGCGGTCATCGTCGGAGACATCGTTGTGCACACAGGTGCTCGAGTTCCAGCGAACAGCGTGATTAACGTCGATTTCCCGAAACTTCGGGCGTAGGTGAGTGATGGTAACTCGCTTTCTTTCCAACGCCCGAGTTAAGGCTGCCGCAGTCGCGGGAAGCAACATGTTGGCTGCTATGGCGATCCTTGCTGTGCCGCCGCTACTGGGTGTTCCTGCCAAGCATGTTCTCGCTCTTTCGATTGCACTGGTAAGTCTCCAGGCCGGCCAGGCTGCGGCCGTGCAAACGCGCAGCACTGTTCGTCTCAGTGGACCTTCCATCGCGTTGCTCACCACACCCATATTATTTCTTGGCGCGCTATTCTCGGTCGAATTTGCGCATATTTCGGTCTCCCTTTCCGGGATGGCGATGATCGGCATTGCAGGACTTGCGGTCGGTGCTTATATAGGCGGCTCCGCAACCTCCTTCTTAGATGCTGGGAACCCCGTCGGATATCAAGGATTCATCCTAAAACGTAACCTGGTGTGGCTGGGGGTCGTCCTGACATGTTCCTTCTTAATGCCAGATTATCTGGCATATTCGATTCCTGTTGCATGGATAATTTTCATTTTATCAAACAGTTCGGTCGGAACTCGATCTTCGTCGATTTATCCGTTGGTGCTCGGATGCATTACTGGCGTAATATATCGTAACGATGTCAATATTGTACGCGGAATGGCATCGGCGAATGAATTCACCGGTTGGCACTATTTTTTGATCGTCTACGCTACTGTGCAGGCGCTTCTTGGATTCCTTGTAGTAAATGAGATATACAGCCGACGTGGTCGCGTCGCGATGCTCTGCACCAGCGCACGCGTACGCATATTTGCGATTTCTGTAATCGTATTAGCGGCTTTGGCAGGGACTTCCGTGACATTGCTACAGTCGAAAACTCAAATGCTCACAGTGTGGGCCATCATTTTAATTCTCGGAATCGTAGTATCAACTCAAGCCTCCGTAGCGCATGTACTCAATGCGAGTTCTTGGGTTTACGTTGGAGGTACTGGAGGGTTCATACTACTCGTTCTACTTGCTATCGGTGGATCCAATCCCGAAGTAGCATTAGCGTGTGAACTTGTCCTTTCCTCTTGCACGGTCGCGGTTGTGCTACTAATGCGGACGTTCAAAGGATTTGATCAAGCCAGCAATAAATTATCCATATCTGACGTGAAGGGCTGATTATGAAAGTGCTCCACATAGTTCCCCTTGTGAGTGACGACTCAGCATTCGGCGGCCCTGTAAGGGGTACCGCTCGCCAAAGTCAGGCTCTAACGGAGAAGGGGCACGAATGTCAAATACTCGGTCTCTGGAGAGGCGCGGGTGACACTCCCGATGAGGTCCTCGGAGTTCCGGCAACTCTTTATAAATTCAAGAGGCTTCCAGGTCATCGATTCGCAACCGCCCTCAGCCTCGCACCGCTTCGATGGATCGCGCGTAACCGCAAGTCTGTCGACGTTGTCCACGTTCATGCGGGTCGTGATTTATGGATCCTCCTGTCCATGCTCTTGATGCGTACGCTGAAGATCAAGTACGTCTGGCAAACGCACGGCATGCTTGCTCCCCGAAATCGACTGGTGTACAAGCTGTACGATCTTGTCTTGACCACCCCCGCCTTGCGCGGGGCGTCCCAACTCCTGTACCTCACCGACTACGAGCGGCGGGACCTCGAATCTGTTGGTCGCGAGTGGGGACTCGTCCATGTTGTGAATGGTGTCGAGAATATCGGCGAGTTGGCAGACAGTCTTTCCTTGCCATCTTCGAATGAGTTTCGGTTGGCCTTTATCTCCAGGATTCACCCTCGTAAACGGCTAATTGACTTGGTCAAGGCGGTGGAGAAGGTGAACGAACAGGGCGGCAACGTTTATCTCGATATCTACGGGCCAGATGAAGGTGCGCTAGCAGAAGTCACCGAAGAGATAAATAATCGATCCCTTGTCTCACACGTAAGTTACAAGGGAGCTCTGAAGTACTCTGAGGTGAGGTCGACGCTGCGCGAATATCACACGATGGTCCTTCCGTCTGTGAATGAACCCTTTCCCAACATCGTCCTGGAGAGTCTGGCGTCCGGCGTGCCTGTAATTTTAACTAAGAGTTGCGGTCTCGCCCCCTATATCGAGGATTACAAGGCCGGCATTGTGGTTGAACCGGGTGTCGATGGTCTCACTCGCGGAATTATCGAGATGATGAAGAATCCCCGCGAAAGAGAGCATTTGAGGAGAGCTGGTTTGAAATTAGCTGAAGACAAGTTCACCATGTCTGGTGTCGCAACTGAACTCGCGAATATCTACGGAGGAGTCGCAGGATGACGAAGCACTTGATCACGGGTGTTGCAGGTTTCATTGGCTCGACACTTGCCGAGACGCTGCTGAGAAGTGGTTTATCAGTCGTCGGTGTCGATAGTTTGACTGATTACTACCCGGTTGAGAACAAGCAAAAGAATCTCGCTGCACTGCAAGAATTCTCCAGATTCGAGTATCTAAATGAAGATATTCTCGCGATGTCGACTGAATTACATCAAGCGGTCAACGATTGTTCCGTAATCTACCATCAGGCAGGGCAGCCTGGTGTGCGAGGTTCCTGGAGCGATGGATTCGACGACTACGTCGAGCGCAACGTACTTGCAACTCAAAAGTTGCTCGAATGCATAGAGGACAAACCGGGAACAAAATTTGTATACGCTTCGAGTTCTAGCGTGTACGGGAACGCGGATTCATGGCCCTGCACAGAGACCGCAGTACCCAAGCCGTTCTCGCCCTACGGGGTTACTAAACTTGCGGCAGAGCACCTGGTGACACTGTACGCCGAAAACTTCGGCCTTAACAGCGTCTCTCTGCGATACTTCACTGTGTACGGCCCGAAACAACGCCCAGATATGGCGTTCACGCGATTTATCAATGCGGCCATACATAGTGACACGATTACTGTCTATGGTGACGGCGAACAAATTCGCGATTTCACCTATGTTTCGGACATTGTCGAGGCGAATATCCGAGCCGGTCAAACCGGAGGTAATGGCGCCATATATAACCTTTCGGGCGGGTCACACGCAACGGTCAATGAAGTCCTGGAGATTCTAGAGCGTGTCCACGGTGAGCCACTGAAAGTTGAGCGTGTAGCACAGCAGGCTGGCGACGTCCGACGCACAGGTGGGGACAGCACCAACGCACGTGAGCAGCTTGGGTGGGAACCTCAGGTTGCAATTGCGGACGGTATTGCGCGGCAGTACGCATGGCAGAAGGCAAATCAACGGACGATGGGGTGAGTGGTGGCGACAACCGAGCTTGGTCGCACCCACCGCAGGAGTAAGGGCGCTGCGAGCCACGGGTATTTTCTTACGGGAGCGTTGTTTTTCGGCGTTCTTGGGGTGGTGCTGCCTCTAGGTCTGGCTACGTCGGTCCCCAGCGGACCAGCTATGGATTGGGGCGTTCTCCTCGTACAGCTCAGCGTCATTGTGTACACCGCCCTGCGTCTGGCTAGTTGTGCCGCATCAGGAAAGCCAGCTTGGTTCTTGATCGTCGTGTTCGGGTACGCGTATACATGGCTCGGCCTGACCCCAATGGTTCAGTACCTCGCGCGGCAGAATCCACTGGGGGTGCCGCTAGACAATTCGACCTACGCATTGCAGTCGGTCGTCGTTTTAGTTGGGTTAGTCGCTTTCGACGTGGTATATCATGTCCGTTTTCGAGAGAAGCCGGCTAGAGGGAAGGATTCCACGAAGACGTTTCGACTGCTAGACACGCGTCGTGTGGTAATCCTGGCATTGATCGCAGTCGCATCAACGCCCGTTTTTGTCCAGGCTCTGGGTGGGTTTGACGTGCTCTTCACGAGTCGGCAGGCGCGCACTGAAGTCCTACTGGACTCAGGATTGTACTCAGCAAGCTCAAAGGCATCCGGCGCGATCGTGACCGCCGTCGCCTCGGTTCTTCCTTTTGTTGCTCTCTACGCGATGACGATGATACTTGTATATCGTCGCGAATTGCGAAGGAAGGTGGATTTTGTTGCGCTTTATTTCGTTGTAGTGTGCTGCAACATTGCGCTCAACAATCCTATTTCATCCTCGCGATTTTGGTTTCTGGTGGTCTGCCTCAGCGTCCTGTTTGTTTTCCCTTGGTCGCGGTCGGCAGCTGGGGTTCGCGCAATTATTGGCGGGTTTGTATTGGGAAGTATTGTGTTGTTTCCCTATCTGGACGCCTTCAGGTACTCAGACGGCTCGCGAGAAAATCGCGGTGTTATACAGATGATCCTGGAAAAGTCCGACTATGACTCGATGGTGCAAATCGGAAATTCAATTAAATACGCGGATGTTTACGGTTATTCTTTTGGGGACAACTTTGTTGGGGCTTTCTTTTTTTGGGTTCCGCGTATGGTGTGGCCGGACAAGCCGATTGATACGGGGTCAAGTCTTGCCCAGTTCGTGAACTATCATCACGAGAATCTCTCTGCACCACTATGGGCTGAGAGTTACATAGCGTTCGGTCTCGTCGCAGTCGTTGGGATTTTCGGACTTTTTGGATACCTGTGTGGGAGACTTTCGCGTGTCGACGCTGTGCAACGGGCAGTGCTAGGAACCATCAGCGGTTGGACGTTTATATTGGTACCGCTTTCTGTGTATGTTGTCCTAATCCTGCGCGGCTCATTGCTTCAGTCGATGTCACGACTCGCGGTCCTGGTCGCTGTTCTTTTATTCTGCACAGCGTCATTTAAAGCAGAAGTTCCAGAAAAATCTGGGCGCGGGAGTGCCTCATCTCGAAATGGAGAAGTGCGTTGAGCGCTAGGAAAAAATTAACTATTATTGGCTTGAATTATGCTCCAGAGATGACGGGTATCGCGCCATATACGACCAAGTTCTGCGAGCATATGCAAGATCACAATTATGAGGTTAAGGTTGTTACCGGGTATCCCCACTACCCGTCTTGGTCGGTCTCGCCCGAGCATCAAGCCCTGCCAAAGCGTCAAGAAATTGGCGGTGTCGGGTTGACGCGCGTGAAACACTACGTCCCGTCTCCTCCCTCCTTACTGGGACGACTGAGAATGGAAGTATCTTTTGGGCTACGTGCGATTCGTTCAGATTGGGGTAATCCGGACGCCGTGATTTGCATCTCTCCGTCGTTAGTAACAACTGGCCTTGTCCTACTTCGTGCAAAAATTGCCCGCAAAGACCTAAGGGTTGGCGTTTGGGTTCAAGATATTTATACCCGCGGAATGATTGAGACGACTAATGCGCCGGGTGCGGCAGCGAAGATCCTTTCTGCGTTAGAGGCGCGAATACTCCGTACATCTGACTCGGTGTCTGTAATCCACAGCCGTTTCAAAGATTATGTTACTGATGTTTTGCGGGTCGACCCGCAAAAGGTACATGTTCTCAGAAACTGGGCTCACGTGGGTGAGGCGATGAGTATTGATCCGGTCTCGGCTCGAAATAAGCTGGGTTGGGACTGGAAGGGAACATTGGTTTTACATGCAGGCAATATGGGTGCTAAGCAGGGACTTGAAAATGTGGTTGAGGCGGCAAGAATCGCTGCGGAACGTGGCCTAAATCTACACTTTGTCCTGCTTGGCGACGGGAATCAGCGACCGCGGTTGGAAGAGAGCGGTCTTGAGATCCCCAACTTGCATTTCATCGATCCGGTATCTGACGAACTCTTCCCTGTGGCGCTGGCTGCTGCGGATATTTTGCTGGTTAACGAGAAGCCTGGCGTTACTGAGATGGCTGTACCGAGTAAACTCACAACTTATTTTTCGTCCGACCGCCCAGTTGTTGCTGCTACTGAACAAGAGAGCACGACCGCGGAGGAAATTCATAATTCTGGTGGAGGGGTTGTTGTGGCGCCAGGCAAGCCGCACGACCTGATCGAAGCCGCGATAGCTCTTGGTGCCGACAAGGTGAAGGCAGCAAATCTAGCGACCCGTGGCAAACGGTATCGGGACGAAGTGCTCTCCGCCAGTGCGTGCCTCGCAGCATATGAAAAGTGGGTCGGTGAGGTGCTTGCTTCAAAGGAGTCTAAGTCAAGTATGTCAACGCGGTAACGGGTTGAAATGAGGATGAGAGTGACTGATATCGGTACCCACAAATGCGTGGATCGGGACTTGTCAAAGTTCTCGGGTGCTGGGTATGCGAAGGGGAGAAGTGTTCTTGTTCAGATAGCTTGGCTCTGCGTTTCCGGTGCGGTCTTTACACGGTGGTGGTGCCCGAGCAAGATTCGTGTTCTAATTCTGCGTTTATTCGGTGCAAGCGTGGGAGAGGGGGTTCTTATTCGGCACGGGGTCAAAATCCATTGGCCATGGAAGCTATCGATCGGAAACAACACTTGGATTGGCGAACAGGTTTGGATTTTAAACCTTGAACCTGTGAGCATCGGATCCAACGTGTGCGTCTCGCAAGGCGTGTTTCTGTGCGCAGGAAGTCATGATCGCAAGTCCTCGACGTTCGAATTCGATAATGGCCCGATTCGAATCGAGGACCAAGTTTGGATTGCCGCTCGCGCAACTGTCTTGCGTGGAGTAACCATCGGGCATCATTCGACGATAGGTGCGACAGCGTTAGTGACTTCGGATGTTGCCTCCTGTGAGACTGTGCTTGCAGCCCGAGGATCGTCCCGAGCGTAGGAAAAGCCCGACGACAATTTATCCAACAGATCGGTCCATAAATCGCCATTTCTAACCCGTGCTGGCGGACAATCGTGTTAAGGAGATCTCATGAAGCGTGCTCTGATCACCGGTATTACCGGACAAGATGGTTCCTATTTGGCAGAATTGTTACTCTCCAAGGGCTACGAAGTTCACGGCCTAATACGCCGATCTTCGACCTTCAATACGTCGCGTATTGATCATTTGTACGTGGATCCACACGATCCTGAAGCTCGTCTGTTCCTTCACTACGGCGATCTTAGCGACGGCGCACGCTTGGTGACCTTGTTGTCAGAAATTCGTCCCGAGGAAGTGTACAACCTTGGAGCCCAGTCGCATGTTCGGGTGAGCTTCGACGAACCGGAGCACACCGGTAATACGACTGGTATCGGGTCGATTCGGCTACTCGAAGCGGTCCGACTGGCTGGGCTCCAGTGCAAGTACTATCAGGCGTCGAGTTCTGAGATGTTTGGTGCTACTCCTCCTCCTCAGAATGAAGAAACGCCGTTTTATCCGCGGTCACCGTACGGCGCGGCTAAGGTCTACTCTTACTGGGTCACGAAGAATTACCGTGAAGCGTACGGGATGTTCGCTGTGAACGGGATTCTTTTCAACCATGAATCTCCTCGTCGCGGCGAGACGTTTGTGACTCGGAAGATTACGCGTGCTGTGGCTCGGATCAAGGCCGGTGTCGAGAAGAACCTCTACATGGGAAATCTGGATGCGGTTCGTGACTGGGGCTACGCTCCCGAGTACGTAGAGGGCATGTGGCGCATGCTGCAAGCTGATGAGCCGGACGATTTCGTCCTTGCGACTGGTGAGGCGTACTCGGTACGCGACTTCTTAGAGGTCGCCTTCGAACATGCAGGATTGAACTGGGAGGATCACGTCAAGTTCGACGAGCGTTATTTGCGTCCGACCGAAGTCGACGCCCTTATCGGCGATGCGGCGAAGGCACAGGAAAAGCTCGGATGGAAGGCCAGAGTTCATACCCCCGAACTTGCTCGCATAATGGTGGACGCAGACATTCAGGCACTCGAGCATGAAGGCCGGCCGTGGATCGACAAGCCGGCGCACCCGGATTGGGAGATTCTCTGATGGCGGACGTCTTTGTCCCCCAGCCGTTGGATCGGGCCGCTCCGTTTTACGTGGCGGGACATAGGGGGCTTGTCGGCGGGGCAATCTGGCGACGATTGGAAACGGAGGGTTTCGGCAACCTTATCGGCCGGTCGTCTTCGGAACTGGACCTGCGCGACCGAGACGCAGTTTTCAGTTTCTTCGCTGAGCATCGCCCGGTTAACGTTGTGCTGGCCGCCGCGAAGGTCGGAGGGATTCTCGCCAACAGCACGTACCCGGTCGACTTCTTGTCGGAGAACATGCGGATCCAGGTGAACGTGCTGGATGCGGCACGCGAGCACGGTACGCATCGGCTGCTTTTCCTCGGATCGTCATGCATCTACCCCAAGTTGGCGCCTCAGCCGATCAAGGAGGAATACCTTCTTACCGGTCATCTGGAGCCCACCAATGACGCGTACGCGATTGCCAAGATCGCAGGGATATTGCACGTGCAAGCCGTACGCCGACAGTACGGCCTACCGTGGATATCGGCTATGCCGACTAACTTGTATGGCCCTGGAGACAACTTCTCGCCCCAAGGGTCGCACGTACTTCCCGCGCTGATCAGGCGCTTCGACGAGGCGAGACGCGATGGGCTCGAATCGGTGACGAACTGGGGCTCGGGATCTCCCAGGCGAGAGTTCCTGCACGTCGACGACATGGCATCTGCATGCTTGCACCTGATGGAACACTATGACGGTCCGGACCAGGTGAATGTAGGCACCGGTGAGGACCACACCATCAAGGAGATCTCGCAGATCGTTGCTGAAGAGGTCGGCTTCTCCGGTCGAATCGAGTGGGATACGAGCAAGCCGGATGGCACTCCCCGGAAACTACTCGACGTCTCCAAGCTACGTGCGGCAGGATGGGAACCCAAGATCGACCTGCGTTCAGGAATCGCGTCCACGATTGAGTGGTACCGAGAGAACGTGGATACGATCAGGACGTAGGAAGCTGATCGCTGTCGGGCGTTCCGGGTCCATTCATAAGGTTGGAACCGGAACGCCCGAAGTTGCTTTACGGCCTACTCCGCGCGGCACTCAGGGACATCCACACTCACTGCCGGGTTGTCGATCAGAGGTTGCACCGGAACTCGAGGCGCACCTGCAACAGTCGGCTCCGTCATTTCGTACACGATCTCGACAGTTTGTCCTTGAGGGATTGGAACCTGCACGTTGAACATGGGATGACCACGTTCTTTGCCGGTGAAACTGAACGCAGACACACCGTTTACGGTGACCTTCTTCAATTTGGCGCCCTGTGTAGCGATCAGTCCGACGTCGGAGAGGTTCGTGCCGAAGGGTTCCCCTTTGGGATTGTCGAACATCCCCGCCACGTAGTCGGTGTAGTCTCCCGACGGCAACGCATTGGTCAATCGGACGGTAACGGTGGAGTCTCTGGTCTCGCCCTCGCAGGATCCTGCGGAGTAGCTAATTTCCCTCTGCAGGTAGTAGTCCAGTTTGTTTCCTCCGAGGTTGTTCACTACGACCCCCGCGTACGGAGCACTGTCGTCGGGAACGACATGACCAAGCTTGGTGGTGCTGAGCACTTCCTGTTCGTCCTCATGGGAACTCCAAAGAGCGAGGCGTCCCTCGCTTGCAGCACGTCCGAGTGCTTCCAGGAGTTGGCGTGGCTTGGAAACGGCACCAGTCATCTTGAGCACGACTTGACGGGCAACCGCCTGGAGGTACTCCTTACGTGCGTTGTTGTTGTCGGCGAATCGCGTATAGGCGGTCGACTCTGTCAGTTCGACGACATTATTCGCACTGATGACCTCGCCGTCGGGCATCGTCACCGGCCCCACAACTTCGAGTACATAACTCAACGCGACCGGATCAGTCGCTATCGCACCGTCGACCCGCTGACCGGATTCCTGTTCCCAGAGTGATTGCCAGATCTTGCCGGCATAGGGAAAGTGAGGACTGACGTTGCTATTGACTGCCCGTGTGGTCGGTGCGCTGTGGCCGTAGGCTTGGGCGAACTCGGGGCCGAGGTCGACTGGTTGGTACTTACCCGCGAAATCGCGGCTGGACAATTCGTCGACAGTTACTCGCCCGTCAGTCGCGTGTACGACGCCGAATCCACCGAGCAAACCACCTGTGCCACGTGCCTCTGCGTTCGTCTGGAAACCGACGAAATAACTGCGCGGACCGTCTGCGCCCAGCATGGCCGGCGCGATCTGCGCTGCGAGCGAAGTGTTGTTCAGTAGTCCGGACAGCTCGGACACCTGATCCTGCAGGTCGACTCGCGCGTCGTCGATCAGTCCCAACCACGTGCTGTCGACATTCTGGGCCTGCTCGTCGAGGTCGCTGATCGCCGCAGAGGTCGTCTCGAGGACGGGCGCGGCGTCGCGAAGAGCGGCGAGATTGATTCGGGCGCCGTCCAAAATCAACTGATCGGGAGACACGGCACTACCTGCGTCGACCGCGGGGAGGAGAACCTGCTCTGTGAGACCGCTCACAATGGTGGTCATCTGGCGGGTGGAATCGAACGGGCTTCCCAAGAATGGAACGGCGCCGGCAATACGCCACGGCACCGAGTCGACCGAACTCCAGGCGTCCTGGGCGTAACGATCGGCATCGCCCGCGGCGACGCGGGCCTTGTCGGTATCGCCTGCGAGCAGAGCGTCTTTCGCCTGCGTCGCGAAGTCCTGCGCCTTCTCCAGATTCGACTTCGCCTGCAAGCCTTCGTAACCCAGCCAACCGATGAATCCGACGGCAACGAGCGCGCCTACGCCGCAGCCGATCTGCACGCGCCGGCGCTTCCTGCGCTGAGCTGCGATCTCCTCGTCCGACAGGCGCCTACGCACCTTGCGTCGACGCGGTTCGGGCGAAACTGACTCACCGGTAACATCGTTCACGCCGCTTGTGCCCCCTTCGTGGTTTCCGCTCGAGACGATAACCCGATTTCGATCTGGCCAACCGTTCAAGTGGTGGGTAACAGTGACTGTAAGTAAACTTCTGCACGGTGATCGTGACCGTGGAGTTGGGAGGCTCCGTCCACGATCGCATGACAGGGGAGGGTTCTGCACTTCCCGTGTCCTGAATTGTGTCGGGAGGACGAGGGGAGCGTGGTGCATCTACTTCCGCTGTCCCCGAGTCAGCGGGGCCTGTGGTTCGCGCAGCAACTGAATCCCGACATACCGTTCACCACGGCGCAATACGTGGAGTTCCGTGGCGATCTCGACGCGGACCTGGTTCGGGACGCCTGTAATCAGGCTGCGCGCGAGGTCGAGTCAGGCACTCTCGTGCTCGTCGAACAGGACGGCAAGCCGTTCCAGAAGGTCGTCCCCGATATCGAGGACGCGCCGCGTTATCTGGACCTGCGGTCCGAGAAGGACCCGGAAGCTGCAGCTCATCGCTGGATGACCGAGCAGTACACGAAGCCCCTCGACCTGCTGAGCGACCGGCTCATCGCCACTACCGTGCTGCGCATCGCGGACGACCGCTATTTCCTGTCGAGCTACGTCCACCACATCGCGCTCGACGGGCAGGGCGCGGTCAACATGCTCAACCGCGCCGCCGAGCTGTATTCGGCGTGGGTCTCCGGCTCCGAGGCGCCGCCGCTCGAGGCAATGCCGATTGCGGACATTCTCGATGTCGAGGCCGCCTATGTGGGTTCGAAGCGTCAGGACATCGACCGCCAGCACTGGCTCGAGCGCCTCGCCGACCTGCCCGAATCCGTGTCGTTCGTCGACCACGAAGCGCCTCTCGGGGTGCCGGCGCGCCGGGCGAACTCCGAACTCGACGCCGACACCGCGGCCGCGGTCTCGGCGCTCGCCCACGACGCGAACTCCACCGACGTGCCGATCGTCCTCGCCGCGTTCGGCGCGTTCCTCGCCCGGACGACGGGTGTGGTCGACGTCGTGCTCAGCCTGCCCGTCTCGGCGCGCACCACTGCCGCGTTGCGTCGGTCCGCAGGCGTTCTTGCCAACGTCGTGCCGTTGCGCCTGTGCGTGGATTCGGCCACCACACCCGTCGAACTCATCCGCGACGTGCAGGTGGAACTGAGCAGCACCCTGCGCCACCAGCGCTATCGGTACGAAGACATGCTCGCGGATCTGCGCAGCCTCGGCCGCTCCCGCGACGAGGCGGCGAGTCCGTTCGGCCCCACGGTCAATCTGATGATGTTCCATCCCGAGATCGCCTTCGGCGACGTGACGGGGGAGTACCACCACCAGTCCAGCGGTCCGATCGACGATCTCGCCGTCAACGTCTACCCGGGCGTCGCCGGCCGCACGATGCGCGTCGATTTCGAGGCCAACCCCAATCTCTACAGCGACGAACACCTCTCGTCGCTGCACAGCCGTTTCCGCGGATTCCTGAAGGAGTTCGTGCAGAACGCGGGCGTCGCGGTGGGCGATCTCGCCCTCGCCGAGCCAGCCGAACTCGACGGCCTGGCTCCCGCCCGCGGACGCACCGCGCCCGAGCCGGAACTGCTGCCCGACGTCCTCACCCGCCACGCCGCGAGCGCCGCCGTCGCCGTCGTGGACGGACACGACAGCATCACCTACCGCGAACTCGACGCTCGCTCCGATGCGCTTGCTCATGCGCTGGTCGCGGCCGGTGCCGGACCCGAAAAGCGCGTCGCGGTACTGCTGCCCCGCTCCATCGATTCGGTGGTCGCCCTGTGGGCCGTCGCCAAGACCGGCGCCGCCTACACCCCGCTCGACCCCGAACTTCCCGCCCGTCGCCTCGAGCAGGTGCTGCGCGACGTGCGGATCGCCGTCGCCCACGACCATCCGGTGCTGCCCGAGCACGTCACCCGCCTCGCGCCGCGAGCCGACGGATCCGGCGAGACCTTCACTGCCGAGCATCGCCTGCGGCCGCTGCACGTCGACAACACGGCGTGGGTCATCCACACCTCCGGTTCCACCGGCACCCCGAAGGCCGTCGCGGTCGGCCATCGCGGTGTGTCGGCGCTCGTGTCGACGCTGCGCGATCGCTACCGCGCCGACGAGACGTCGCGCGTGCTGCACCTCGCGTCGCCGTCTTTCGACGCGTCGCTGCAGGAACTGCTCCTGGCCTTCGACGCCGGCGCGACTCTGGTGATCTGCCCGCCCGACGCCGTCGGCGGACCGGCGCTGGCAACCCTGCTGCGCAACGAATCCGTCACGCACGCGATCACCGCACCGGCGATCCTCGCCGTCACTCCCGATGACGGCCTGCCCGACCTGCAGGTTCTCGACGCCGGTGGCGAAGCACTGCCGCAGGCCGTGGCCGACCGCTGGTCCACCGGCCGCACCATGCTCAACGCCTACGGCCCCACCGAGACCACGATCCTCGCGACGCTCAGCGACCCGCTGCAGCCCGGCACGGGCGTGCCGATCGGCCGGCCGATCGACGGCACCACCGCCGTCGTCCTCGATGCCCGCCTGCATCCCGTGCCCGCCGGCGTGATCGGCGAGCTGTATCTCGGGGGACCGGGCGTCGCGCGCGGCTACCTCGGTGCACCGGCCCTCACCGCCGAACGCTTCCTCGCCTCACCGTTCGGTGGCCGCATGTACCGCACAGGTGACCGCGCCCGCTGGACCATCGACGGCCACCTCGAATTCCTCGGCCGCGCCGACCAGCAGGTGAAGATCCGCGGCTACCGCATCGAACTCGGCGAGATCGAAGCCGCGCTCGTCGCCTTCGACGAGGTGCAGGCCGCGACCGTCACCGTCCACGGCGAGCACATCGCCGCCTACATCGTGGGCGACGTCGACCCCGCCGACCTCACCGTCCGTCTCGCCGACGAGCTGCCCACCTATCTGCGTCCGTCGTCGATCACGGTGCTCGACGCGCTGCCGCTCACGCCGGGCGGCAAGGTCGACCGGCGCGCGCTGCCCGCACCCGAGCGCGCCGTGGCCGTCGGATCGCGGCCGCCCAACGGCCCGACCGAGAAGATCGTCGCCGAGTTGTTCGCCGAACTCACCGGCATCGACGACATCGGCGCCGACGACGACTTCTTCGCGCTCGGCGGTCACTCGCTCGGTGCCGCGCAACTCGCTGCCCGTCTCGGTGCCGCACTGGGCCGCGACGTGCAGCTGCGCGACGTGTTCGCCCACCCGACGGTCGCCCGACTGGCGGCCGCTGCGGCGACGCGACCCGAATCGGAATCGCGCCCCGTCGTCACCCCCGACACCGGGCCGTCGCCGCTCGCCCCCGCGCAACGCCGACTGTTCCTGCTCGCCCGGGCACACGGCGACCCGGCCGCCTACCATCTGCCGTTCGCGTTGCACCTCGACGGCGCACTCGACCTGCCGGCGCTGCAGGCCGCGGTGGTGGACGTCCTCGACCGGCACGAAACCCTCCGCACGCTGTTCCGCCTCGAACTCGACGGCCCGGTGCAGGACGTGCTGCCGCTCGACCGTGCCGTCGCCGGCCTCGCTCTCGAACCCGAAGCGGCCGCCGGCGACGTCGAAGCGCTCATCACCGAGTGGGCAGCCGAACCGTTCGATCTCACCGCGCAGATCCCGTTCCGGATCCGCCTGCTGCGACTCGCCGACGACAAGCACGTGCTCGCCGTCGTCGCACATCACATCGCGCTCGACGGTGCGTCGTTCGTGCCGCTCACCGCCGACGTCGCCACCGCCTACCTCGCCCGCACGGCCGGGGAGGCGCCCGCGTGGACGCCGCTGCCGCTGCACTACCGGCACTACGCGCAGTGGCACCTCGATCGCCTCGGCGATCCGACAGCGCCCGACACTCGCGCCGGTCGCGAGATCGACTACTGGACACGCGCACTCGACGGCCTCGCCGACGCCGCGCCGCTGCCCACCGACCGTCCCCGCAACGGTGGCTTCGGTCCCGCTGCGGCCGTGGACTTCACGGTGCCGGCCGAGCAGGTCGCGGCACTGCGGTCCGTTGCCGCCGCGCACGACGCCACCACTTTCATGGCCGTGCACGCCGCCGTCGCCGTGTGGCTCGCCGCCTGGACCTCCGGCCACGACATCGCCATCGGCACCGGAACGGCTGGTCGCGACCATCCCGACCTCGACGCGCTCGTCGGCATGTTCGTCGGCACCGTCACCCTGCGAACGAATGTCGACCCGGCGCAGCCCTTCACGTCGCTGCTCGTGCAAGCCCGCGACACCGACCTCGACGCCTTCGCGCACGCCACCGTGCCGTTCGACTACGTCGTCGACGCCCTCGGTTTCTCGCCCTTCCACGTGATGCTCGCCTACGACAACGTGGACGTGCCCGACCTCGAACTGCCCGGCCTCACCGTGCGACCGCAGGAGATCGCCTCGTCGCAGGCACGATTCGACCTCGAGATCTCGCTGCGCGAACTGCGCGACGGATCGCTCACCGGCCGCCTCGTCTACGACACGAAACTGTTCGACGACGACACCATCGCCCGCTGGGTGACCCGCCTGAGCGGAGTGCTCGAGCAGGTCGCGCAGCATCCGTCGCTGCCCGCCGGCGATCTCGACCTCGGCACGCTTTCCGTCGAACCGGCCGAGCCCGGCCCGGAGGCGACCTTCGCCGAGATCATCGACCGGTCGCCGACCTGCGTGACCGAACCCGGTGGACAAGCCGTCGAGATCCGCACCGCGGCGCGCCCGCTCGCGTGGACGCTGATCGAGCGGGGCATCGGTACGGAAGACCGCGTGGCCGTCGTGCTCCCGCGGTCGACGCGGTCGGTGCTCGCCGCCGCGGCCGTCGCGCTGAGTGGCGCGGCCTTCGTGCCCGTCGACCCCAACCAGCCCGCCGCACGCATCGCCCAGTTGCTCGGCGCGTCCGGCGCGCAGTACGCGATCGTCGACGGCGACGTCGCGCTGCCCGACGGGGTCGAGCCGATCGCCTTCACGGTCGAGGGCGACACCCGCCCGATCGCCGACGCGGATCGTGTGCGGCCGCTGCACGTCGACAACACCGCCTACGTCGTCTACACCTCCGGCTCCACCGGCCGGCCCAAGGGCGTGGTGGTCTCGCACCGCGGACTCGGCCCGCTCGCCCAGTCGTTCGTCGAACGCTTCGACCTGCCCACCATCTCGGACACCGCAACCGACGCACGGGTGCTGCACTTCGCCACCCCCGCCTTCGACGGCGCGGTGCTCGAATACGTCCTGGCGCTCACCTCCGGCGGCACGCTGGTGGTCGCACCCGCCGACCTGTTCGGTGGCGACGAACTCGTGGAACTGCTTCGCACCGAAGGCATCACCCACTGGTTCTCGACGCCCTCGGTGCCCACCCAACTCGACCCCACCGGACTCGACGCCCTGCGCACCATCGCGATCGGCGGCGAGGCATGGCCCGTCGAGACCGCCGAACGCTGGGCACCCGGCCGCACCCTGCTCAACGTCTACGGACCCACCGAGACGACGGTGCTCGCCACGTCGAGCGAACCCTTCGCACCCGGCGACCGGCTCACCATCGGCACCGGCCTCGTCGGCGTCACCGCGGTGGTGCTCAGCGAACGCCTGCGGCCCGTGCCCGAGGGTGTGACCGGCGAGCTGTATCTCGGGGGACAGGGCGTCGCCCGCGGATATCTCGACGCACCCGCGCTCACCGCCGACCGGTTCGTCGCCAACCCGTTCGACACCGGACGCCTCTACCGCACAGGCGATCTCGTCCGCTGGACGGGACACGACGACGACCGCGCCCTCGAATTCGTCGGCCGCAGCGACCATCAGGTCAAGATCCGCGGCTTCCGCATCGAACTCGGCGAGATCGACGCGACCCTGCAGGCCCACCCGGGCATCGGCACCGCCGTGACCGTGGTGCGCGGCGACACCCTCGCCACCTACGTGCACAGCCGCAACGGCCGCCTCGACCCGCACGAGATCCGCGAATGGGCCGCCGAGCGTCTGCCCCGGCACATGGTGCCCGCGACCGTCACCGTGCTCGACGCGTTCCCGCTCACCAGCACCGGCAAGATCGACCGCGCCGCGCTGCCCGAACCGGAGGTCGCCGCGACCCGCACCGACGGATATCGCAGCGCCACCGAAGAACTCGTCGCCGGTGTCGTCGCCGACCTGCTCGACCTGCCGAGCGTCGCCGGATCCGACGACTTCTTCGCCGTCGGCGGCAACTCGCTGCTCGCGACCCAGCTCGCCGCGCGTCTGCGGGGAGTCGCGGGTCGCCGGGTGGGTGTGCGCGACATCTTCGAGCACCCCACCGTCGCCGAACTCGCGAACCTGCTCGCCGAGGAACCCACCGGCGAGCACCTGCCGCTCGTGCACATCGACGACGACAGCGACGCCCCGCTCGCACCGGCGCAGCAGCGCATGTGGCTGCTCAATCGGTTCGACGTGGCCGACGGCATCGACGGCGGCGACCACATCGCCTTCGCGCTCGACCTCGACGCCGAGACCGACCTCGACGCCGTGCGCGCGGCCGCCGCCACCGTGCTGGCCCGCCACGAATCGCTGCGCACGGTCTTCCCCGACAGCCCGTCCGGCCCACGCCAGCACGTGCTGCCGACGGTGACGCTCGACCTCGAGCCCGTCGACGCCGGCACCGATCTCGATGCGGAGCTGACCGAATTCGCTCGCGCGCGTTTCGATCTCACCGTCGACCTTCCGATCCGCCCCCGGCTGTATCGGACAAACTCCGGCTACGTGCTCGCCGTGGTGATCGATCACATCGCCGCCGACGGCTTGTCGCTGCTGCCGCTCGGACGTGACGCCGTCGCTGCCTACCGTGCCCACCGCGACGGGGAGACGCCGGAGCTGCCGGCACCGTCGGTCACCTACCGCGACTACGCGCGCTGGCACCGGGCCGTGCTCGGCCACGAGAACGACCCCGACAGCCTCGCGGCACGGCAGCTCGCCTTCTGGAAGCAGACCCTCGACGACGCGTCGCCGCTGCTCGCGTTGCCCACCGACCGTCCCCGCAGCGCGGCGACCACCGGTACCGCGGGTCGCGCGAGTTTCACGATCCCCGCCGAACTGCACGCCGCGGTCGACAAGCTCGCCCGCGCCCACGACGTCACGCCGTTCATGGTGATGCACGCGGCCTTTGCGATCTTGCTGTCGGCGCTCGCCGCCACTGACGACGTCACCATCGGCACGCCCGTCTCCGGACGCAGCGACGCCGCGGTCGACGACGTGGTGGGCATGTTCGTCGGCACCGTGCCGCTGCGGTTGCGGGTGCATCCGCGCCGCACCTTCGCCGACCTGCTCGCCGATACCCGTCGCGCCGATCTCGACGCCTTCGCTCACGCCGACGTGCCGTTCGATCGGATCGTCGACGCGGTGGGTGCCGGCACCGACGCGCACCACCCGTTGTTCCAGGTCATCCTGGCGTACGAGTCGTTCTCGCTCGACGAGTTCACGCTGCCCGGCAGCTCCACGACGATCCGCGAAATCCCGGTGGGCACGGCCCGCGTCGACCTCGAACTGACCGTCCGCGAACGCCGTTCCGAGACCGGTGTACCCGCCGGTTTGGAAACGGTCCTCACGTACGCGGACGAACTTTTGGATTCGCACACGATTGCGCAGTGGCAGTCGTGGTTCGTGCGTATCCTCGATGCCGTTACCGCCGACCCGGCTGTGTCGGTCGGCGGTATCGAGTTGGGCGACGCCGACCTCACCCCCGTCGGCGTCGCGCAACAACTTTCGGCAGAGTCGCTGCCCGAGCTGGTCGCGCAGCGCGTGGCCGACGATCCGGCGGCCGTCGCCGTGGTGGGGGACGGGTACTCCCTCAGCTACGGCGCGCTGTGGTCGCGTTCGGGCGCGCTCGCCAAACTCCTCCGCGAACGCGGCGTCACCGCCGAGGACGTCGTCGCCGTCGCGCTGCCGCGCACCCCCGAGCTGGTCGTCGCGATCCTCGCCGTCTCCCGCGCCGGTGGAATCTACCTGCCCGTCGACGTCACGCATCCCGCCACGCGACTGCAGGTCCTGTTCGACGACGCGCAGCCCTCGCTGGTCGTCACCGACAACGACTTCACCGACGTCCGCGTGCCGACGCTGCGACTCGACGACCCGGAGGTGGCCGGCCGCCTCGACGACGGCGCCCTGTTCGACTTCCCGCTCGTCGCGGATCTCGGCGCCTACATCGTCTACACCTCCGGCTCCACCGGAACCCCCAAGGGCGTGCAGGTCACGCACCGCAACGTGCTGTCGCTGCTCGCCGCGACCGTCGACGAGTTCGGACTGCGCGCCGACGACGTGTGGACGATGTTCCACTCGCCGGCCTTCGACTTCTCCGTGTGGGAGATGTGGGCACCGCTCGCCACCGGCGCTTCCGTGGTGGTGATCGACCACCTCACCGTGCGCGACCCGGCCGCCTTCGTGGACGTGCTCACCAGCAACCGGGTGACGGTGCTCAACCAGACCCCCACGGCCTTCTACCAGCTCGCCGCCACCGATCACGCGCCGCTCGAAGACCTGCGGCTGCTGATCTTCGGCGGCGAAGCCCTCGACCCCGCGCGCGTGCGCCCGTGGGCCGAACGTCATCCGCATGTGCGGGCGGTCAACATGTTCGGCATCACCGAGACCACCGTGCACGTCACCTCCGGAGACGCCACCGCGACCGGCATCGGTGCGCCGCTGCCCGGTCTCGCCGTGGACGTGCTCGACTCGTCGCTGCGACCCGCACTGCCCGGTGCGATCGGCGAACTGTACGTGCGCGGAGACCAACTCGCGCGCGGCTATCGCGGACGCCCCGGCCAGACCGCGACCCGCTTCGTCGCCGCTCCCGGTGGCACCCGCCGCTACCGCACCGGCGACCTCGGCCGCCGCGACGCCGGCGGTGCGCTGCACTATCTCGGTCGCGCCGACCAGCAGATCGAACTGCGCGGCTACCGTATCGAACCCGGCGAGATCGAAGCCGCCCTGCTGCGCAGCGAAGGCGTGCGCCAGGCCGTCGTGCTGCTGCGCGACGACCGCCTCGTCGCCTATCTCGTCGGCGGCGACGCCACCGCGGCCCTGTGCGACCTGCGACGTAGCCTGCCCGACTACCTCGTCCCGTCGGCCGCCGTGGCTCTCGACGCGCTGCCGCTCACCGCCAACGGCAAGCTCGACCGCGCCGCGCTGCCCACCCCCGACGTCACCGCCGATGGGGGAGCGGCACCGCACGGACCGGTCGAGGAACTCGTCGCGGACGTGTGCGCCGAACTGCTCGGCATCACCTCCGGCACCCTCGGCGCCGACGACGACTTCTTCCACCTCGGTGGCAACTCACTGCTCGCCACGCGCCTCGCCGGTCGCCTGTCGGACGTGCTCGACGCCGACGTCACCGTGAGAGACATCTTCGAGAACCGGACCATTACAGCCCTAACTTCACACATAACCAGTGGAAGCGATAAGCCCTCTCGCCGTGCGCGTCTCGTCGCCGACCCCGACGCACCCGCCCCGTTGTCGGCGGCGCAGCAGCGCCTGTGGTTCATCAACCGCTTCGACCCGGCGTCCCCGAGCTACAACCTGCCCTTCGCGGTGCGGCTCGACGGGACCCTCGACGTCGATGCCCTCACCGCCGCCGTGGCCGACGTGCTCGAACGGCACCGCACACTGCGCACCGTCTACCCGGCCGCCGACGAGTACACCGTGCTGCCCCCGGCACGCCCCGATCTCGACCCGGTGGCCGTGCCGGAGGACGCCCTCGACGAATTCGTCCGCGACTACGCCACCACCGGATTCGACCTCACCGTCGAACCCCCGGCCCGCATGCGGCTGTACCGGACGGCACCGGATCGGCACGTGCTGCTCGTCGTCCTGCACCACATCGCGGCCGACGGCTGGTCGCTCACGCCGCTGCTGCGCGACATCGCCGTCGCCTACGACGCCCGCCTCACCGGCGCGACCCCCGAACTGCCGGTGCTGCCCGTGCAGTACACCGACTACGCGCGGTGGCAGCGCAGCGTCGCCGACGAGCAGATCCCGTACTGGCTGGGCGAACTCGCCGACCTGCCCGACGAGGTGACCCTGCCCGGCGACCGGCCACGCCCCGCACAGCCCACCGGACACGGTGCCGCCCATACCGTCTCGCTCGACGTCGACCTCGTCCGAGGTTTGCACACGCTGGCACGTGAGGGTCACGCGACGGTGTTCATGGTGCTGCACGCCGCGCTCGCGGCGCTGCTCGCGCGGCACGGTGCCGGTCGCGACATCCCCATCGGCACCGCCGTCTCCGGTCGCGGCGACCCGCAGCTCGACGACGTCGTCGGCATGTTCGCCGGCACCCTCGTGCTGCGCACCGACGTCGACCCCGACGCCACCTTCACCGACCTGCTCACGCAGGTGCACCGCCGCGACCTCGCCGCCTACAGCAACCCGGACGCACCGTTCGAGACGCTCGTCGAGAAGCTGCAGCCCGCCCGCAGCGAAGCACGGCACCCGCTGTTCCAGGTGGCGCTGTCGCAGGCACGACCCGTCGCGTCGACCTTCGCGCTGCCCGGCCTGAACGTCACCGCCGCGCCTGTCGACACCGAAACGGTCAACGTCGACGTGCAGGTCACCGTCACCGAGCAGCAGGACGGCATCGACCTCGAATTCTTCTACAGCACAGACCTGTACGACGCCGACACCGTCGCCGGCTACGCCGACCGCCTGCGAACGATCCTGAGCGCGGCCGTCGCCGATCCGGACGTGCGGGTCGGGGAGATCGACCTGCACGGCGACGCCGGCCTGCCCACTGTCGGCGCTGTGCCGGGCGCACCCCGGTGGCTGCGCCAGTGGCTCGCGCAGGGCGCGGCTGCGGGCGGCGAGGAACTCGCGATCGTCGACGGCGACCGCGAACTGTCGTATCCCGAACTGCTCTACTATTCCGACGCTCTCGCCGCGCGTCTCCAGCTCGCCGGGGTGCGCCCGGGTGATCCGGTGGCGTGCGCCTACCCGCGCTCGCTCGAATCCGTGCTCGCCGTGTGGGGCATCATCGGCGCCGGCGCCGCACCCATGCTCGTCGACCCCGCCGCCCCCACCGCGCGCCTGGCCGAGATGCTCGCCGACGTGCACGTGGGAGTCGGTGAAGCGCCGACACTTCCGGCGACCGTGCGGTGGCTCGAGGTGACCTCCGACGACGAGGAACCGCTCGCCGACGTCGTCGATCCCGCACCCGACGCCCCCGCCTACTTCGTCTTCACCTCCGGCACCACCGGACACCCCAAGGCCGTCACCGTCACCCAGCGCGCCGCGAGCGCGTTCGCCGAGGACATCGGCGAATACCTCGCAGCCTTCCCGGGCGATCGCGTCCTGCACGTCGCGGCACCGTCGTTCGACGCCGCGATGCTCGAGATGCTCACCGCCGGCATCTCCGGCGCGACGCTCGTGGTGGCCGACGCCGACAGCTACGGTGGCGCTGCCCTCGGCGACCTGCTCGACAGCGCCGCGATCACTCACGCGGTGATGACACCGTCGACGCTCGCGACCGTGCCGGTGCGCGACCTACCCGCCCTGCGCACGCTCGTGCTCGGCGGCGACCGGCTCACCTGCGAGATCGTCGACCGCTGGGGAGACGGGCGCACCCTGATCAACAGCTACGGCCCGGCCGAGGCCACGATGTTCGTCACCAACTCGCAACCCCTGCGACCGGGCGACGACATCGTCATCGGCACCCCCGTCCGCGGCGTCACCGTCGAGGTCCTCGACGAGCGACTGCGTCCCGTGCCCGCCGGCGTGGTCGGCGAACTGTACGTCTCGGGACCGCGACTCGCGTCGGGCTACCGTCACGCCGCCGCGCGCACCGCCTCGCGGTTCGTCGCCGGACCCGACGGCCGTCGCTACCGCACCGGCGACCTCGTGCGCTGGACCCGCACCGGCGCCCTCGAATTCGTCGGCCGCAGCGACAACCAGATCAAGCTGCGCGGCGTGCGCGTCGAACCCGGCGAGATCGACACCGCCCTCACCGCTCTCGACGGCGTCGAGCGGGCCGTGACCCTCGTGCGCAGCGGTCGCCTCATCTCCTACGTCACCGGCGAGAACCTCGACGGCAATAACCTGGACGACGCAGACCTGCGAGCGCAGCTGCGCACCCTCCTGCCCGCGCACCTCGTGCCCACCGCGATCGTGCCGCTCGCCGCGATCCCGCTCACCTCCCACGGCAAGGTCGACGCCGCCGCCCTGCCCGAACCTGCCGGCGGCGAAGGCAGCGAACCCCGCACGGGGACCGAAGCACTCGTCGCCCGCATCATCGGCGACGTCCTCGGCGACGGCACCACGATGGGACGCACCGACGACTTCTTCGCGGTCGGCGGCAACTCGCTGCTCGCGACCGTCCTCGTCGGACGCCTGCGCGACGAGACCGGCACCGACGTGCCGCTGCGCACCGTCTTCGCGAACCCCACCGTCGACGCACTCGCCGCCGCCCTCGACGCCGGTGGTTTCGATACCGACGCCGGACCCGTCGCCGTGTCGCCGCGACCGGAACGGATCCCGCTCAGCCGCGCCCAGCGTCGCCTGTGGGGACTGAGTTCGCTCGCCCCCGATGCCTACCGGCTGCGCAGCGAGGTCAACCTGAGCGGACCGCTCGACCTCGGTGCCCTGCAGGCCGCCCTCGGCGACGTCGCGCTGCGCCACGAGATCCTGCGCACCGACTACATCGTCGACGGCGACGGCGTGTACCAGCAGGTCCACGAAGCGCCGCGCAGCGACCGGTGGCGCGTGCGACTCGAACGCACCGGCCCCGACCAGCACGTGCTGCACCTCGACGTCGACCATTCGATCGCCGACGGCACGTCGCTGCGGCCGCTGCTGCGCGACCTCACCATCGCCTACCTCGCCCGCGTGAACGGTGCGGCCCCGCAGTGGGAACCGCTGCCGCTGCAGTACGCCGACTACGCCCTGTGGGAAGCCGAACGCGGCATCCCCGAACGCGACCTCGAGCACTGGCGGCGCGCCCTCGACGGACTGACCGTCACCGAACTGCCCGCCGACGCCACCGGAACCGAAACCGGTGCGCGCAGGGTCGACTTCACCGTGCCCACCGACGTACGCGACGCGCTCGCCGACCTCGCCCGCGCCCACGGCGCCACCGAGTTCATGGTGCTGCACGCCGCGCTGTCGGTGCTGCTCGCGCGACTCGGCGGCAGCGACGACATCGCCGTCGCCGCCGTGGTGGGCGGACGCCGCTGGGCGCAGCTCGAAGACCTCGTCGGCCCGTTCCTCGACACCCTCGTGCTGCGCGCCCGCGTGGCCCCCGACATGTCGTTCGCTGGGCTGCTCGGCCAGGTCCGCGACTTCGACGTCGCCGCCTTCGACCACGTCGCCGTGCCCTACGAGCAGCTGCTGTCGGAGCGGCAGAGCGGCGCACCGCAGGTCGCGCTGGCGTTGCAGGACTTCGGCATCGACCCGATCAGCCTGGGAGAGCTCACCGTCGAGGCGCGCGAAGTCCTCGACGACACACCGAAGTTCGACCTGCAGTTCACGCTCGCCCCGCGCCCCGACGGCTACATCGGCACGCTCGTGTTCGACGCCTCCCGCTTCGCCGGCCGCACAGCCGAACTGCTCGTCAGCCGCTTCGTCGCGCTGCTCGGCAGCCTGGCGAGCGCACCCGACAGGACCATCGGTGAAGTGGTCGTCGATGCCCCGGCCGCCGCCCTCGACGGCGGCGAACCGGCCCCGGCACACACACTCGCCGAGATGTTGCGCGCCACCGCCGCCGCCCATCCCGACCGGGAAGCCCTGCGCGGCGAGGGCGAATCGCTCACCTACCGCGAACTCGACGAGCAGTCCGACGCCCTCGCCGAGGAGTTGCGGGCCGACGGCGCGCGGGACGGGAAGATCGTGCGCATCGACGCACCGCGCAGCGTCGACTACATCCGCACCCTGTGGGCCATCACCAAGACCGGTGCGGCCTTCACGCATTCGCGGCAGGCAGGGGAGACGTGCCTGCCCGGAACCGCCTACGTCGTGTCCACCTCCGGCTCCACCGGCACCCCGAAGCGGGTCGCGGTGACGCACCGCGGACTCGCCCCGCTCGCCGCCGAAGTGGCCGAGCGTTACCGGGTCGAGCCCGGAGACCGCGTGCTGCACGGCTATTCACCCGAGTTCGACGCCGCGCTGCTCGAACTGCTGCTCGCCCACACCACCGGTGCGACGCTCGTCGTCGCACCCCCGGACGTCTACGCCGGGCAGGACCTGCACCGCTACCTCGCCGAACAGCGCATCACCCATTACCTGTCGACCCCCACGGTGCTCGGCACCCTCGGCCCCGAGGGACTGCCCGACCTGAAGGTCGTCGCCTCCGGAGGCGAATCGCTGTCGCCGTCGCTCGCCGCGCGCTGGGCCGACGGCCGCGTGATGCTCGACGCCTACGGACCGACCGAGGCCACGATCGTCGCGACCCTCGTCGACATCGAACCCGGCACCCGCCCGAGCATCGGCAAGCCCGTGCCCGGCACCGTCGCCCACGTGCTCGACGCGCGCCTGCGTCCCGTGCCCGCCGGAGGCGTCGGCGAGCTGTATCTCGCGGGTGAAGGCCTCGCCGCCGGATATCTCGACGACCCCGCGCGCACCGCCGAACGCTTCGTGGCCGCTCCCGGTGGTGCCCGCATGTACCGCACCGGCGACCGCGTCCACCGCCGCGTCGACGACACCCTCGGCTATCTCGGCCGCACCGACCGCCAGCTCAAGGTGCGCGGCGTGCGCATCGAACCCGGCGAACTCGAGGCGACGCTGCTCGCCCAGCCCGGTATCCGGCAGGCAGCGGTGGTCGCGGTGAGCGGCACGCTCGTCGCGTTCGCGGCCGGACCGGATCTGTCGGCCGACGACATCACCGCGCGACTCGCGCTCGTCGTGCCGCCGCACCGCATGCCGACCCGCGTGCACGCGCTCGACCAGCTGCCCCTCACGTCCAACGGCAAGCTCGACGTCGCCGCGCTCGAACTGCACGACGCCGCCGCACTCGACGACGACGCGGCCCTCGACCGGCCGCTCACCGATGCCGAGGATCTCGTCGTCACCGTCGCCGAGGACGTGCTCGGTGCTCGCCCGGCCGCGCACCGGGGGTTCTTCACCGCCGGCGGCGATTCGCTGTCGGCCGTCGTGTTCGCCGCGCGACTGAGCGAGACGTTCGGCACCGACGTGCCGGTGCGCGAGGTGCTCGCCGCCCCCACGCTCGCCGTGCTCGCTGCCCGCATCGAATCCGGCGACGACCAGCGCGTCGCGCTGCGGCACTACGACGATGACACCCCGGCACCGATCGCACCCGCGCAGCGCCGCCTCGGCATCGTCGCGCGGGCCGAGACCGGCACCGCCGGCTATGTCGTGCCGGTCGTGCTGACGCTGAGCGGCGACCTCGACGTCGACGCTCTCACCGTCGCGGTGAGCGATGTCGTCGACCGCCACCGCGTGCTGCGCACCGCCTTCACCGACGACGTGCAGGTACCCGTCGACCCGCCGGTGCTCGAACACTCCGCGCCGGAGGACGTCGCCGCGGCCGTGACCGCCACGATCACCACGCCCTTCGACATCACGACGCAGGCCCCGATGCGGATCCGGTTGTTCGACGTCGAACCCGGCCGCTGGGTGCTCGCCGCCGCCGTGCACCACATCGCGTTCGACGGCGCATCCGTCGGTCCGCTGCTCACCGATCTCGCCGTCGCCTACGCCGCGCGTCGCGGGGGAGAAGCGCCGGTCTTCGAGTCGCTGCCCGTCACCTACGGCGACTACGCGCGCTGGCAGCACGAACTGCTCGGCGACGCCACCGACCCGAGTTCGGTCGCCGCGCGCCAACTCGACTACTGGACAACCACACTCGCCGGCCTGCCCGACAGCCCGCTTCCGCTGCCCGCCGACCGGCCGCGTCCCGCGCGGCCGACCCACCGTGGCGCGCAGATCGTCTCGACCCTCGACACCGAGACCCACCGTCGCCTCCGGGACGTCGCGCGCAGCCACGACGTCACCGTGTTCATGCTCGTCCACGCGGTGCTCGCCGCGATGCTCGCGCGTCGCAGCGGACGCACCGACATCGCCGTGGGCACGGCGATCGCGGGTCGCACGGATGCCCGCCTCGACCGGCTCGTCGGCATGTTCGTCGGCACCGTCGTGCTGCGCACCGCCGTCGACCCGTCGCGTCCGTTCACCGACCTGCTGCGCGACGTGCGGGCCACCGATCTCGGTGCGCTCGCGCACGCCGACGTGCCGTTCGACGAGGTCGTCGCCCGTCTCGCGCCGCGCCGCGACCCGTCGTACAGCCCGCTCTTCCAGGTGCTGCTCACGCACCGCGTCGAGGCCGGCGAGGTGCTGCCGCAACTGCCGGATGTGCAGATCGCCGAGACCGACGCCGGGGAACCGGCCGCGCAGTTCGACGTGGTCGTCGAACTCGTCGAGCGCGAGGCCGGACTCGACCTGCGCCTGGTCTATGCGACGGATCTGTTCGACGACACCACCGGCGACGCGATGCTCACCGACCTCGTGGCGATGCTCGCCGCGGCCCTCGCCGAACCCGAGCGTGCCGTCGGCGATCTCGCCGTGCCGGTGCCCGCACCGCTGTCGGCTCCCGCCGTCGCGCCGCGCACCCTGCCCGAGATCTTCGCGACCGCCGTCGAGCAGCATCGCGGACGCATCGCGGTGCGCTCCGGCACCGTCGTCTGGACGTACGGCGGACTCGACGCCCGCGCCGACGAGATCGCCTCCGTGCTCGCCTCCCACGGCGTGCGACGCGGAGACCTCGTCGCGATCGCCGTGCCGCGCAGCGAGTACTGGCCGCTCGCCGTATGGGCGATCACGAAACTCGGTGCGGCATGGGTGTCCGTCGACCTCACCCAGCCCGACGCGCGCAGCGCCGCGATCCTCACCGACTCCGGTGCCCGCATCGGCCTGACCGTCGGCTACCGCGAACTCGGCCACGTGACGTGGCTCGACCTCACCGCCGACCGCAGCATCGACTTCGACGCCGTCGAACCCCCGCGTCCCGTAGTCACATCCGACGACCTCGCCTACACGATCTACACGTCCGGCACCACGGGCACACCGAAGGGCGTCGACGTCACCCACCGTGGGCTCGCGGCGCTGCTCGACGTGCAGACCGCCCTGCTCGACCTCGGCCCGGAATCGCGCGTGCTGCAGGTCGCCTCGCACACCTTCGACGCCGCGGTCTTCGAACTGCTCTCCGCCCACGCGCACGGCGGCGCCCTCGTGATCGCCCCCGACCACACCTTCGCCGGGGAACCCCTGCAGGAGCTGATCGTCGACGAGCGCGTCACGCACCTCAACCTCACGCCCACCGTGCTCGGCACCCTCGACCCCGAGGCATTCGAGCCGACGACGATCGTCGCCGCGGGTGAGACCCTACCCGGTGCACTGGTGGGCCGCTGGTCGCGGCACCGGATCGTCAACGGCTACGGACCCACCGAATTCACCGTCGCCGTCTCGTATTCCGCGCCGCTCACCGATGACGAGAAGCCGAGCATCGGCACGCCTGTCGCGGGAGCCACCGCCTACGTGCTCGACTCGCGTCTGCACCCCGTGCCGCGCGGCACCGTCGGCGAGCTCTACGTGACCGGTGACAGCACCGCCCGCGGCTACCGCTACGAATCCGGACTCACCGCAACCCGATTCGTCGCGAACCCGTTCGACGACGGCGGGTCGCGGCTGTACCGCACGGGCGACCTGGTTCGGATCCTGCCGAACGGGGTACTGGATCACGTGGCCCGCATCGACGACCAGGTGAAGATCCACGGCATCCGCATCGAACCCGCCGAGGTCGACGCCGCGCTGCTGAACCGTCCGGGAGTCGCGGCGGCCGTGACCGTTCCGCATCCCGGACGTGACGGCGACACCGTGCTCGTCTCCTATATCCAGCCCGAGACCGGCACCGCACCCGACACGGCAGCATTGCGTCGCGCGCTCGTCGCCGACCTGCCGCGTCACCTGCGGCCGGTGAGCATCACCGTCGTCGACGCACTGCCGCTGATGGCGTCCGGCAAGGTCGACCGCGCGGCGCTGCCCGCCCCCGACACCGCCGTCGACGAACCATATGTGGCGCCGCAGGGACGCATCGCGCAGACCGTCGCCGCGGTGTTCGCCCGCCACCTCGACCGGCCGATCGACGAGATCTCTGCTGACCGAAGCTTCTTCGACCTCGGTGGCAGTTCCATCGCGGCCGTCACCGTCGCCGGTGAACTGCGCGACGAGCTCGGCGCCGACGTTCCCGTCGAGTGGCTGTTCACCAGCCCGGATCTCGCGTCGCTCGCCGGTCGCATCGACCACGGCCGCAGTAATGACGAACGCGACCCGCTCGGCAGCCTCGTCGAGATCGCCGGTCGCGGTGACGAGAAGCCGCCGTTGTTCTGCGTGCACCCCATCAGCGGACTCGCATGGATGTACGCCGGTTTCGCGCAGCATCTCGACGGCCGTACCCTCTACGGTCTCCAGGCAACGGGCTTCGACGACATTCCGGACAGCATCGGCGAACTCGCCGCGCGGTATGTGGCCGAAATCCGTAAGGTGAGGGCCGATGGTCCCTACCACCTGCTGGGCTGGTCGGTGGGCGGCACCATCGCACACGAGATGGCCGTGCAGCTCCGCGAGCACGGAGAGCAGGTCGGTGCGGTAGTGCTGCTCGACACGCTCACGCCCGAGACTGTGCCTGCCGAGCCCCACCCGACGGCAGAGAACGTACCCGACATCGCCGGGCTGCCCGAAGAACTCGTCGCCGAGGTCCGGCGCCGCACCGACGCCGCCGCGCAGGCCGTCGAAGACGCGGTGCGCCGACACACCCTCAGCGAATACGACGGCGACATCGACCTGGTGGTCGCCGAACCCGATCTCGACCGGCACCCAGATCTCGCCGCCACCTGGCAGCGATATGTGCGCGGTCTCGTCGTCGAACATCCGGTGCCGTTCACGCACTCGGAACTGGCCGATGCGGACGCGGTGCGTGCGATCGGCCCGGTGCTCGACAGCGTGCTCGAGCGCCACGACGACCCCCACACCGCGCCCGCCGGGTGCGCACGCAGTGTTACCGCAACGAGGGAGACGCCCTGATGGAAGTACATGATTACCTGCGAATTCTGCAGGCGAGGTGGAAGATCGTCGCCGTCACGACGGTGGTGGCGGTTCTTGCCGCCCTCGGCGCCTCCCTGCTGACCACGCCCCAGTACGAAGCCAAGACACGCCTGTTCGTGTCGACCTCGTCGGGCGCGTCGGTGCAGGAGATCTACCAGGGCAACCTGTTCTCGCAGCAGCGAGTCACCTCCTACACCGAACTGCTCGAGGGCACCACCCTCGCGCAGCGCACCCTCGACAAGCTCGGTCTCGGCGAGATGTCGGCCGTCGATCTCGCCGGCAAGGTGACCGCCTCGTCGACCCCCGACACGGTGCTCATCGACACCGCCGTCACCGACGAGTCGCCCGAGCGTGCCCGCGACCTCGCCAACGCACTGTCGGACGAGTTCGTCGTCATGGCACGCGAACTGGAGACCCCCGAGGACGGTGGCCCGCCGACCGCCCGCGTGGTGGTCGAGCAGTACGCGGCCACGCCGTCGGCGCCGGTGACGCCGAAGACCACACGGAACGTCGCGCTGGGTCTGGCCGTCGGTGTGCTGCTCGGCATCGCCCTCGCGGTGCTGCGCGATCGCCTCGACAACACCATCAAGGACCGCAACGCCGTCGAGGAGCTCGCCGGCACCGGTGTGGTGGGTGTGATCCCGCTCGAGAAGGCCCGGCACGAAGAGCCGGCGATCGTGTTCGCGGACGCCAACAGCGGCGACGCCGAGGCCTACCGGGAGATGCGGACCAACCTGCAGTTCCTCGAGGTCGACAACCCGCCGCGCGCGATCGTTATCACCAGTTCCCTGCCCGGTGAGGGCAAGACCACCACGGCCGTCAACCTGGCCCTGGTGCTCGCCGAGGCCGGTCACTCCGTCGTGCTCGTCGAAGCCGACCTGCGCCGCCCGCGTGTGACCAAGTACCTCGGCACGCTCGGCGACGCCGGCCTGTCGAACGTGCTCGCACACACGGCTGCACTCGAGGACGTGCTCCAGCCGACGCGCTTCGACGGCATGTGGGTGCTCGCGGCCGGCGGTCTGCCGCCCAACCCGTCCGAGCTGCTCGGTTCCGCGCATGCGCGGGAGGTCGTCGAGGACCTGCGGTCGCGCTTCGACTACGTCATCATCGACGCGCCGCCGCTGCTGCCCGTCACCGACGCGGCGATCCTCACGAACATCGCCGACGGTGCGCTGCTCATCGCGCGTTACGGCAAGACCACCCGCGAGCAGTTCGCGCGGGCCGTCGGCAACCTGCGGGCGGTCAACGCGCCCGTGCTGGGCACGATCCTGGCGCTGACCCCGACCAAGGGACGCGGCACGGCCTACGAATACCGCTACTACTACAGCTCCGACAAGGACGGTGCTGCTCCGGCAGCCGCCCAGACGAGCACGCCGGCGACGCAGCGTGTCGGAGCGCCGGCACCGACCGCACCGGCCGCCCAGCCGGCTGCGCAGGCTCAGACGACCGCGTCGGCACCCGTCGAGGGACCGGGCCGGCCGCAGAACGGTCAGCATCATGTCGAGCCGCCGGCCACGCAGGCCCACCCGGCGCCGAGCAACGACGCCTACCACTACCGCGCTGCGGAGCAGTTCCCGCCGGCGCCGCAGCCGGCATCGGAGCGATACGGCAGCGAGCCCTACCAGGCGCCGCAGGCGTACTCCGCCGCCGAGCCGCTGTCGCGACCCGTGGTGCACGCACCGCGACGCCCGGTGAACGACTCAGGCTCGGAGAGCGGCGAGGAGAGGTAGCAACAGATCGGCGATCTCGGATCCGACCGTGACGAACGTCTCCTCGTCTCGGCCGATCGGGTCGACGATGTCCTCCGGCCCGGGTGCAGACATCTGCGCCCGGGCCGTCGTCAGTTCTGCGATGGTCCGCGCACCGGTGGCGTTCTGCAGCCGGGCGGCCTCGCGCAGCGTGAACGTCACCCGCATCCTGCGCGGTGCGAGCTGGATGACCTTGGCGCGGTGCCGCTCGCTCATCGTGATGATCATGTCGGAGTCCTCCGCGATCGGCGGGGTGATCCGACGCGCAGCGAATCCGTCCGGATCGCCTCCGAGCTGCTGCAACACGAGTGCCGCGGTGGGTTCCATGCCGTAACCGACCATCGCCCGGGTGCCGGCGCTGTGCGCCGAAAGGTCCTCGCGACCGGCCTCGGCCGCGTATGCGGTGGTCAACCTCTCTGCGGTGGGTGATCGGCAGATGTTTCCGGTACACACATAGAGAATCCGCATTCGGCGATCCTATGGGAGACGCTATCCAGGCGCTCAGGAGCCATCTCCGGGGTGCTCGGTCCCGGCGTACGTCATACGAACGGCCCTCGTGACCCGCCGGTAACGTTCTGTACCATCGTCGGTGATTTCGGGCGCCGGGGGAAGCTGACGCGGCTGGCGCATCCAACGTCGAAGGCGGCTGATGAGTTCTATTCTCGGTGTGACCGTGGGGGAGAGCGCCGTTCGGGTGGTGCGGCCGGTGGATCGAACGACCCCGACGGCGGGGTTCCAGTTCCAGGTGGTCGAAACCGGTAAGGACGATCCGGCGCGGCTGGCGGCAGGCACCCTCGGGGTGCTCTTCCAGACCGGTGTGGCGGGCGATCCGATCGAACGGGTGGGACTGGTCTATCGCGACCAGGCCCAGGGCGAGCGCCTGCGCGCGGCAATGGCCGTCGAGCACATCGACCGTTACCTGCTCGTCTCCGAACCCGAAGCCGCCGTCACCTATCTGCAGGCCACCGGCGAGCTCGGCAGCAACACCGCCGTCTTCTACGACCTCGGCGACGCCGGGCTCACCGTCACCGTCGTCGACCTCGTCTCCCGCGAGGTGCTCGCCGAACGCACCGACAGCATCGGCGGCCGCGTCTTCGACAACGTGATCCGCGACCACCAGCTCGACACCAACGGTGTGTGGCGCCCCGACGACCCCGCCACCGACGACGAATTGTCGGCCCAGTGCCGCGAGGCCAAGGAGAAGCTCTCGCAGAGCGAGACCGTGGCCGTGCCGGGCGCGGCAGGGGTCGTGCTCATGTCGCGCGAGACCTTCGATCCGCTCATCGCGCAGTGCGTCGAGTCGTCGGCGCAATTCGTGCACCAGGTGATCTCCCGTGCCGGTCGCAACCCCGAGGCCGTGGTCCTGCTCGGCGGCGGCGCGCACATCCCGCTCGTGCAGGAGGTGCTGCGCTCCTGGCTCGGCCTGCCCCTGGTGGTGCCGCACGAGCCCGAACTCGTCCTCGCCAAGGGCGGGGCCCTGGCCGCCGCGCAACCGGCCACCTCGCAACCGGTGAGCACCCTCACGCGCATCGTGCCGGGTCAGCCCCCGTCGACGAGCGCCGACACCGAGCAGATCCCGGTCGTCGCCGCCGCGGCCGCTGCGCCCACGGCTGCCGCCACCGGCGCGGAGTCCGCCGACGCGAAGAAGCCGTGGTGGTCGTCGCTGGCCGGTCGCGGTCCGTCGGTCAGCGGCAGGCAGATCTCCGGCGCCGGGATCGCGGGCACGGCTCTCGCGGTCGTCGCGGTCATCGGCGTGGCGCTGAGCACCGGCTTCACGAGTTCGTCGACCGACGAGACGAGCCCCACCCAGTCGTACATCCCGACGACCACCAACGCGCCGCGGCAGAATCCCGCGCCGGCGGTAGCGCCCACGCAGGTCACCACGACCACCACGGTCGAGCAGGAGCCGGCTCCGACCACCCATTCACCGCGCCCGGTTCCGCCGGCCCCCGAACCTCCGCCCGCTCCGGCTCCGACCATCCCGGGGCTGGGAGTGCCGGTCCCGACGCTGCCGCCGCTGCCGACGATCGAGCTGCCGCCGCTGCCGCAGATCCGGCTTCCCTGAGTCACCCGCTCACGCGCGTCGCGCGTGCCGGCCACCCGTCTGCTGTCCGGGGGCGTCGGTACGCGCGAGCACGGCGGCGATCGCCGTGGTGAGCGGCACCGACAACGTGAGCGCGATGCCGCCGACGCATGCGCGGACCAGCTCGATCGCCACGGCGTCGCTCGTGATCACATCGGTGATCGACCGCCCGGCCACCGAGAACAGCAGCAGGAGAGGCAGCGCGCCGCCCGCGTAGGCGAGGACGAGCGTGTAGACGGTGCTGGCGATGTGGTCGCGGCCCACGCGCATCGCCGCCGAGAAGATCTCACGACGTGACGACTCGGGATCGAGCCCGGCGAGTTCGAAGGCCGACGACGCCTGCGTGATGGTGACGTCGTTGAGCACACCGAGCGAGCCGATGATGAATCCCGCCAGCAGTAGGCCCGAGATCGAGACGTGCCCGATGTACAGCTGCACGTCGGTGTTCTGTTCCTCCGACAGACCGGTCAGATGTGTCATGCGGATCGCGACGTAGGACAGCAGGGCCGCGACGACCATCGAGGCGAGCGTGCCGAGCAGCGCCGAACTGGTCCTCAGATTCACACCGTGCGCCAGATACAGCACCGCGTAGAGGATCAGTGCACCGCCGACCAGTGCGACCGGCACGGCGGGTTTGCCGTCCAGGAGCGCCGGGAGCATGAACACCACCAGCACACCGAACGCGACCACCAGGCCGATCAGGGCCCGCAGACCGCGCCAGCGGGCGATGGCGACCACCACGACAGCGAACACTGCGACCACCAGGGCGAGCGGGAAGCCGCGGGCGTAGTCGTAGAAGGAGTACTGGGTGGCGCCCGCCGGATCGGTCTGGCGGACGAGACGGATCTCGTCGCCGGCCTGTAGATCGGGCTGACCCGGGCCGGGGATCACCTCGAGGAGGGTCCGGGCACCGTCGTCGGGACCGGATTCGATGGCGACGATGCTGCGTTCGCAGTCGAAGGCGTTGCTCGAGGGAGGGGACGGCTCACCGGTGAAGACGCGCCCGAAGGACGCGCTGCCGCACGGGCCGGTGTTCTGCTCGACGACCGTTCCGGCTTCGGTGACGACCGCGCCGCCGCTACTCGTCTGAAAGGGGGCGGGGATGTCCACGGCACGGCTGCTCGGCCATAACAGGGCGGTGCCGAAGAGCACCAGGAGACCGATCGCAGCCAGCAGGCCGACCACGATCTTCGCGGCGATGGGTCCGAGTGGGATGGGACTTTCGTCCTGCCCGTGGCCGTGTCCGTGGCCGAAATGGCCGTGTCCGTGATTCACCCGGACAGGCTAGCCAAGAGGCGAGATGGTTGGGGCTGGTGGTGGCGGGGAGCAGGGGGGTGTCCCCGCCACCGTCACCTGATCTCGCACAGGGGGGATGGCGATCGATCAGGGAGCCCGGCACAGTGCGTAGTGCTTAGTGCCATCAGACAAATTACTGGTTCCGACCCGGGTTGGGGAGGGGTTGGCATGTGTCGATGGTCACGAAGCCGACAAACTGTCCGTTCGGGTAGGTCGACCGTGCCTCTAAACAGGGACTTCGGTCCCGAAAGGCACAATATAACTGTTCGGCAACGATTGCCCGCCCGGGGTCGGAAGCCCTGTTCCTACTGTTTGTAGGAGGACAGGAAGTTACCGATCCGCTCGATCGCCACCGCCAGGTCGCGTGCCCACGGCAGCGTGACGATGCGCAGATGGTCGTGGTTCGGCCAGTTGAAGCCCGTGCCCTGCGTGACGAGGATGCGCTCCTGCAGCAGCAGATCCTGCACGAGCTTCTCGTCGTCGTGGATGTCGTAGACCTCCGGATCCAGACGCGGGAAGGCGTAGAGCGCACCGCGCGGCTTCACGCAGCTCACGCCCGGGATGGCGTTGAGGCGCTCCCACGCGACGTCGCGCTGCTCGAGCAGGCGCCCACCGGGCCGTACCAGGTCCTCGATGCTCTGATAGCCGCCGAGCGCCACCTGGATGGCGTGCTGGGCCGGCACATTGGGGCACAAGCGGGTCGAGGCGAGCAGGTCGACGCCCTCGAGAAAGCCCTCTGCGTGATCCTTCGGGCCGGTGATGACCATCCAGCCCGACCGGTAGCCGGCGACCCGGTACGCCTTCGACAGGCCGTTGTAGGTCAGGCAGAGCAGGTCGGGGGCCAGCGAGGCGAGGGAGATGTGCTTCGAATCGTCGTACAGGATCTTGTCGTAGATCTCGTCGGCGAGCAGCAGCAACTGGTGCTTGCGGGCGAGGCGCACGATCCCCTCGAGCACCTCGTGCGAGTACACGGCGCCCGTCGGGTTGTTCGGGTTGATCACCACGATCGCCTTGGTGCGGTCGGTGATCCGGGACTCGATGTCGTCGAGGTCCGGGTTCCAGTCGTTGGTCTCGTCGCACAGATAGTGCACGGGGGTGCCACCGGCGAGCGAGGTCATCGCCGTCCACAACGGATAGTCGGGTGCCGGGATGAGCACCTCGTCGCCGTCGTCGAGCAGGGCCTGCATGGTGATGGTGATGAGCTCGGAGACTCCGTTGCCCAGGTAGACATCGTTGATGTCGAACTTCGGGAAGCGCGGCACGAGCTCGTAGCGCGTGACGATCGCGCGACGGGCGGAGGCGATGCCCTTGGACTCCGAGTAGCCCTGCGCGTGGGGCAGCGCCGCGATCATGTCCTGCACGATCGTGTCGGGCGCCTCGAACCCGAACGGTGCGGGGTTGCCGATGTTGAGCTTGAGGATGCGATGCCCCTCGGCCTCGAGCCGCGCGGCGTGGGCGTGCACCGGCCCGCGGATCTCGTAGAGCACGTTCTGGAGCTTCGACGACTGCTCGAGCCGACGGCTGATGTGATGGTGAAGTTGGCCTTGCTCCTCGATAGTCACGGCTTACATCGTGCCACCGTGCCGCAACAGGATTTCATCCGCGTTTTGCCGGTTGCGGTAACGAGTTGGGAAACAAGGCGCGACGAATGTCCGGATCAATGCGATGATCGAGGTCCATCTAGGCCTCACGTCGGGGTGACGTGGGGGAATGCAAGGAGCAAGTGGTATGGCGCAGGGCACTGTCAAGTGGTTCAACGCGGAAAAGGGCTTCGGCTTCATCGAGCAGGATGGTGGGGGAGCAGACGTTTTCGTCCATTACTCCGAGATCCAGGGTTCGGGCTTCAAGACCCTGGACGAGGGGGCACGAGTCGAGTTCGAGATCGGCCAGGGGCAGAAAGGCCCGCAGGCTCAGGGTGTGCGCGCCATCTAGGTCGCACTCTTTCGAGAATTCCGCGTTCGACGGCGTCGCACTTCCGGTGCGGCGCCGTCGTCGTGTGCTCTCTGTCACAGCCGGGAGGTGTAGGCCTACCCGTCGGTAAGTACTGCTTGTAAGGTATATCCGGTTCGTGGGGTAACAGTTTGTTTTCTCCGGTGCGTGGGGATTCGTACCGGACGGTTTTTCCTTCCTGGGGGATTGGTGTTTGTGGATTCGGCTACTCCTCGCAGTGCGACACACGATCGATGGACCGACCCCAAGAAACGCCTCTGGCTGTACGGACTCGTCGTCCCCCTGAGCCCCTTCATCGCCTACTTCCTCGTCGAATACCTCCACCTCGGCGTCTTCTGGGCCACCGGTGCACTGGTCATCGCCGTCGTCTGCCCGTTGGTCGACGCGTTCGCGAGGCTGGACACGAGCAATCCGCCCGAGAGCGTGATGCGGACGCTCGAGAACGACCGGTACTACCGCTACTGCACCTATCTCTATCTCCCACTGCAATACGCGGGCCTGACATTCGGGTGCTGGATGTGGGTGTCGCAGCCCATGGGCGGCGCCGAACGATTCGCGATGGCCGCCACACTCGGCATCGTCGGCGGTGTCGGCATCAACGCGGCGCACGAACTCGGACACAAGCGCACCACCATCGAGCGGCGCCTCGCGAAGATCGCGCTCGCCCAGTCGTTCTACGGCCACTTCTACGTCGAACACAATCGGGGGCACCACGCCCGTGTGGCGACCCCGGAGGACCCGGCCACCGCCCGCATGGGAGAGAGCTACTGGCGCTTCCTGCCCCGTTCGGTGTTCGGCAGCCTCCGTTCCGCGATCCGTTACGAGAAGGGCCGGCTCGAACGTCGCGGCACGTCGTTCTGGAATCTGCGGCACAACGACATCCTCAACGCATGGGCGCTGAGCGTCGTCCTCTACGCGGTGCTCATCGCCGTGTTCGGCTGGTCGATCGCCCCGTGGCTCGTCGTCCAGGCCGTCATGGCGATCATGTTCCTCGAAGGCGCCAACTATCTCGAGCACTACGGGCTGCTGCGCGAGAAGCGACCGGACGGCAGTTACGAACGCGTGCAGCCCCAGCACAGCTGGAACAGCAACCACGTGTGCTCCAACCTGTTCCTCTACAACCTGCAACGGCACAGCGACCATCACGCCAATCCGCTGCGCCGCTACCAGACCCTGCGGTCGATGCCGCAGGCGCCGCAGCTACCCGCCGGTTACGCGGTATTGATCATCCTGGCTCTGTTCCCGCCGCTGTGGCGGCGCATCATGGACCCGCGACTGCTCGAGCACTACAGTCACGATTTCTCGCGAATCAATATTGAGCCTGAGAAACGAAATGCGATTCAGGCACGATACGGTGGTCGCAGTTAGGCGCCATGTCGGGGAGACCGGCGACGGTTTCCCGCTCTCGTCGGCCCAACGCGGGATCTGGTTTGCCCAGCATCTGCTCGGCGACATTCCACTGACCATCGCCCAGTACGTCGACGTCCGAGGCGAATTCGATCCCGAGATCTTCGCCGACGCCGGCGCCGCCACCGCCCGCTTCTTCGGCAACCCGCTCAACATGTGGGGTCCGTTCGACGACCCCACCTGGGTCGCCAATGATCCCTACGTCAACGCCGAGAAACTGCGCGGCACCACCTTGTACCTGTCGTCGCGCACCGGCCTGCCCGGCCGCTACGACAATCTCGAATCCGAGTGGATCAAGGACGAGGAAGACCTTACCGACGTGGTCATCAAGGGCGGACTCATCGAAGCCGCAGCGGCCGACTGCACCCGACGCATGGCGACGCGCCTCGACGAACTGGGCATCCCCGCCACCATCGACATCCACGACGACGGCACCCACAACTGGGGCTACTGGCAGGACGACCTGCACAACTCGTGGCCCGTCCTCGGTCCCGCGATCGGCGCGTCCTGACGGTTCATCCACAGGCGGTCGGTTCATCCACAGATCCGGCCGATTCGTCCTCGTAGGCACCTGCGGCCCGGGTCGACGGGCGATGCTAGGCGCCATGGGGGAGTTGATTCTGCGGCGCGAGGCAAATGCGCGCGGCGTCACCGATGCGGAGATCCGACGTCTGGTGCGGAACGGAACGTGGACTCGGCTCGCGTCGGGAGTCTTCGTCCAGTCCGACCAATACGCGGGGGCCGACGATCACGCTCGACATGCTCTTCGGGCACGGGCGTTCATCGCCAATGCAGGACCGACCTCGGCGCTGAGCCACGTATCGGCCGCGGTGCTGCACGGGCTCGACGTCTGGCAGATCCCACTCGATGATGTGCACCTCACCCGCAACGCGCCGAGTGGAGCGCGGAGGACACCCGGCCGCGCCATGCACGCGGCGCTCTTCCGTGAGGCGGACGTCGTGGACCGGAGGGGAGCGCGGGTGCTGTCGGTCGCACGGACGATCACGGATGTGGCCGCAACGGTGCCGGTGGAGCAGGCCGTCGTACTTGCCGACAGTGCGCTGCGAGCGGGGCTGGTTGCCTCCGACGAGCTGACCCGTGCCGTGGAACGGATGGGGAGTCATCCCCGCATCGCGCATGCGCGTCGTGCCGTGCAGCTGTCGAGCGGGTGCAGCGACAGCGCCGGCGAGTCGCGGAGCAGGGTTCTGTTCGTCCGTGAGCAGATCCCGATGCCGCTCACGCAGGTGGACGTCTTCTGCGCCGACGGCAGGTGGCTCGCTCGCGTCGACTTCCTGTGGCCGGAGCACGGTGTGATCGGCGAGTTCGACGGTCGGATCAAGTACCGCCGCGACGGGGTCGCGACCACCGCCGCCGAGGACGTGGTCTACCGCGAGAAGCTGCGGGAGGACGCACTGCGTCACGCGGGGTGGACGGTGGTGCGGTGGACGTGGCAGGACCTCGGGACCCGCGGCGCCGTCGCAACGAAGGTGCGGGAGGCGTTCGCACGGGCGGCGCGGGGGAGCGGGCCGACGGGGAGGTACGCAACAAAGAAGTAAGGCTCGCAACGCCAGCAGTCACTGCCAGCGTTGCGAGCCTCAACCTCGCGTTGCGTACCTACTTGCGGCCAGGTGCCTTCGCGCCGGGCTTGAAGCCGAGCGCGCCCGGCTTCGCCTTCGGTGCCTCGACCTCCGGCTTCGCCGGGGTCGCGGGCGCCTCGGGCTCAGCCGGAGCCTCGGCGACCGGCTCGGGTTCCGGCGTCGGCTCCGCCTTCGCCGGAGCGGCAGGCGCAGCCTTCTTCGCGCCCGGACCCTTCAAACCGCTCTTGAGCTGCAGTCCGCCCGGCTTCGCCTTCGGGATCACCGACTCCTTCGGCTGCTCCGCAGCAGGCGCCTCGGCCGTAGACGACTCCGCCGCGGGAGCCTCGGCAACAGGTGCCTCCTCGGCAGGTGCAGCCGGAGCTGCGGACGCCGCCGGAGAAGCCTTCTTGGCGCCCGGTCCCTTCAAGCCGCTCTTGAGCTGCAGTCCGCCCGGCTTCGCCTTCGGCACCGTGGGTGCTTCGGCAGCGGGAGCTTCCGACGACTCGGCAGGAGCGGCGGGAGCAGCAGGTGCGGCCGGCTTCGCAGCGCCCGGGGCCTTCGCGCCCGGTGCCTTGAGACCGCCCTTCATCTGCAGCCCGCCCGGCTTCGCCTTCGGTGCTGCCGGTGCCTCGGTCTCAGGAGCAGAAGAAGCCTCGGACGACGCGGCCGGTGCGGCCGGCGCCGCAGCCTTCTTCGCGCCCGGACCCTTCAGACCGCCCTTCATCTGCAGGCCGCCCGGCTTCGCCTTCGGCGCTGCCGGCGCCTCGGCAGCCTCGGCAGCAGGAGCCTTCGCGCCCCCGGGAGTCTTCGGTCCGCCCGGAGCCTTCAGACCGCCCTTCATCTGCAGGCCGCCGGCCTTCGGGACACCGGTGGTCTTCGGAGCAGCCGGCGCTGCCGCTGCCGCCTCGACCTCCTCGACGCGCTCCTTCTCGACCTCTTCCGCGGTCTCCTCGACCTCGACCGGAGTCTTCGGCTGCTGGACGACCTTGAGGTTGTCGCTGAGCTTCGCAGCCTCGACGCGAGAGATCGACTCGAGCATGAGCTGCGCAACGTCGATGACCTCGACGCCCTCGCCCTTGCCCTCTTCCTGACGCGCCGTCACACCGTCGGTGAGCATGACGCGGCAGAACGGGCAGCCCGTCGCGATCTTGGCGGGATTCGTGGTGAGCGCTTCGTCGACACGGTCGATGTTGATGCGCTTACCGATCTTCTCCTCCATCCACATGCGGGCACCACCGGCACCACAGCACATGGACCGCTCGCCGTGACGCGGCATCTCGACGAGCTTCGCGCCCGACGCCGCCATCAGCTCACGCGGAGCGTTGTAGACCTTGTTGTGCCGTCCGAGGAAGCACGGGTCGTGGTAGGTCACGTCCTGGCCGACGGCCTTGACCTGGACCAGCTTCTTCGCCCGCACCAGACGGTTGAGCAGCTGCGTGTGGTGGACGACCTCGTAGCTGCCACCCACCTGCGGGTACTCGTTGTTCAGCGCGTTGAAGCAGTGCGCACACGTCACGACGATCTTGCGCTTGCTCTGCTCGACGCCCTCGAACACACCGTTGAGGACCTCGATGTTCTGCTGCGCCAACTGCTGGAACAGGAACTCGTTGCCCGCGCGGCGAGCGGAGTCGCCGGTGCAAGTCTCCTCGGCGCCGAGGACCATGAACTTCACGCCAGCGGTCGCGAGGAGCTCGGCGACGGCCTTCGTGGTCTTCTTGGCGCGGTCCTCGTAGGCACCGGCACAGCCGACCCAGAAGAGGTACTCGTAGCCGTCGAAGCTGTCGGCATCCTGGCCGAAGACCGGGATGTCGAACTCCATCTCGTTGATCCAGTTGAGACGGTCCTTGGCGTTCTGCCCCCAGGGGTTGCCCTTGTTCTCGAGGTTCTTGAACAGACCCGCGAGCTCGGACGGGAAGTCCGACTCGATGAGCACCTGGTAGCGACGCATGTCGATGATGTGGTCGACGTGCTCGATGTCCACCGGGCACTGCTCGACGCACGCACCACAGTTGGTGCACGACCACAGGGTCTCGGTGTCGATGACGGGAGCGAGCTCGCCTGCTTCCAGCAGTCCCTCGGTCTCGCCGACGAGCTTGCGACCCGACTCCTCGCGAGCCGACGCCGGGATCTTCGCCAGCTTGGCCTCGTCCGGGTTGCCCTCGGCGTCGACCAAGCCGACCTCGTCGCCACCGAGATCGGTGCGACCACCGGCGAGCAGGTAGGGAGCCTTGGCGTAACCGTGGTCGCGCAGCGACGTGATGAGCAGCTTCGGCGACAGCGGCTTACCGGTATTCCAGGCGGGGCACTGCGACTGGCAACGACCGCACTCGGTGCAGGTCGTGAAGTCCAGCCAGCCCTTCCACGTGAAGTCCTCGATGCGGCCGGCACCGAAGGTGTCCTTGTCCGGATCGGCGTCTTCCATGTCGACGGGCTTGCCGCCGGACATCATCTGACGTGCGGCACCGAGGGCGGGACCGCCGTCGTCCTCACGCTTGAAGTAGATGTTGAAGAAGGCCGAGAAGCGGTGCCATGCGACACCCCACGTGATGTTGCGGCCGACGATGTAGAGCCACACCATGCCCGACATGAGCTTGATGAACGCGAAGACCGACACGAGTTCAGGGCTCTCCGGAAGGATCCGGGCGACCTGCATGGTGAAGAAGTCGGTCGACAGGTGACCGCCGCCGTAGGTGGCGATCTTGCCGGCCTTCACCAGGATCATTCCCAGGCCCTCGAGCAGCACGACCGCTTCGACGAAGTAGGCGGCCTTGAAGTTCGAGCCGCTGAAGCGCGACATCCGTCCGGGCTGACGTGGATGATTGCGCTGGCGGATGTAGATCAGCGTCAGGATGCCGATCACTGTGCCGAGGCCGAGGATCTCGTCGATGAAGTGATAGACGGCGGTGTTGCCGATGATGGGCCAGTGGAAGCTCGGGTCGAACGTCTGGCCGTAGGCCTCGAACCAGACGATCGCGCCGAGCATGAAGCCGACCATCACCAGCCAGTGCGCCCAGCCGACGGTGCGGAACTTGACCATCTTCGTGTGCGCGAGGAATTCGACGACCATCTGCTTGAAGCGCGGGAAGAACGGCCGCCAGCGGTCCGGAGCCGGCTGGCCGACCCGGATCGTGTTGACCATCTTCAATGCGCCGCTGATGAACGCGAACCAACACACGAGGCTCAGCAGCACGCCGATCGTGCCCAACGTAATCGTCAGGGCATTCATACGTGGCCTTTCGTGTCGGGGGCGGCGTCGTGCCGCCTGGTATGAGTCACCGCATCGTAACGCAAGCTAAGTTACCCACCGGTAACTTGGTCTGAACTGGAGTTACCCGCCAGTAGCAAAATCTGCGTCGAATCGGAGACCGTGTGCCCGGACACGCTAGAGGTCAAACGCGATACCGCCGTCGCGCAGGATGTCCTAACTCGCCCGAAACGAGGCGTATGTCACACGGAGGTCACGACACGCTCTACCGGCCACGATGCGGTGTCCATTCGGACAAAGGGGTATAACGCTCCGGATGTGATGTCGGTTATGATTTGCCCGGTACGTGGGGTTCGCACGTGGGATATACACGTCGGGGGACGTAGAACTCCAGGTCGATACAGCAGAATGGGGGCGTCTTAACAGGCGTGCGCCATGTCACAGAACGGAAAAAGATGAAGCTGAAGAAGCTTGCCGCTGTGGCGACGATGACGATCGCCGCCATGGGCATCACCGCCGGAACTTCGTACGCCGCTCCGGCCGCAGCCGACGAAGACGCGATCAACTACGAGGTCCGGCCCGAGGGTGAGTCCGTCGTGACCGTCATCGACGCAGGTTCCTTCCAGGTCTCCGGAGACGGAAAGAGCGTCGAACTGCAGGACGACGAGGGCGACACCGTCCTCAGCCTGCCGCTCGCCATCCAGCTCGGCGATCTGCAGCTGCCTTTCGAGCGTGAGGTGAGCGAGGACGGCAAGACTCTCACGCTGACCCCCGTCACCGACCTGTCCAAGGCGACCCCGGTCGCACCTGAGGACAAGGTCGGACCGTCGCTCACCCCGGTGGCGCTGAAGCTCACCGATGTCGCATCGCCCGAAGAGAACCTGAAGTCGCAGCAGAACTTCGTGTCGCAGTTGGGCATGGCCACCGCTATCGGCACTGTCGCGGGCGCGATCATCGGTTGCATCGTCGGAGCGATTCCCGGAACGATCGTGCCGGGCGCAGGGACCATCCTCGGCTGTGGTGCCGGTGCGGGCGTCGGTGGCACCATCGGCGCGTTCACGGCTGGCGGCCCGACGGCTGTCATCGCGGGTATCGCGGTGGTCCAGGATCTGCTGGCGGCTCCGGGAACCACGCAGTGGGCCGAAGGTAAGTAAGCCGTAGTACGAAACGGCCCCGTCGCCCTGCAGGGTGACGGGGCCGTTTCGTATGCAGATCAACCGGCCAGGAAAAGCCTGATCAGATTCCACAGCACCTGCTGATCCGTGAGCAGCACCGCAATACTGCCCACGATCGATGATCCCAGCACTTCGATCTCCCTCTGTCCCTGCGGTCCACTCGTCCGGTCCGACCGATCGGGCGAGCCTATCCGATTCGATCTTGGCGCCCGAACGACGCTCCGAGAAGAGCGCAATCTGCGGAGATGAGACGAAACGAGGCCCGGCCTCCGCGGTGCGGAAGCCGGGCCTCGTCGTCGTGTGGACTCGCGCTACCAGGTGCGGACCTTCAGGCCCGGGTTCTCGGCCAGGACCGTCTTGATCGGCGTGGCGAACAGTTCGGGGCTCTCACCGAGCAGGCCGCTGACGAACCCGGCGATCTCGCACATGCCGTACTGGCCGACGTTCGAGGCGCTGGAGATGCCGAGGGCGAGAGTGCCGGTGACGAGGGTGCCACCGCTGTCGCCCTGCAGGGCACACAGGTTGGTGGAGAAGCCGTTCTCGAGCACGCGGTGGCCGATCTCGACGTTCTGATTGGCGGCCGTCACGACGCCGCAGCTGTAGCCGGTGCGCAGGCCCGACTTGCAGACCGGAGCGCCGACGACGGGATCCGCGACGCCCGTGATGGTCAGCGGAGCGGCGAACGGAACGCGCACGCCGTTGTTCTCGAAACGGGCTGCGGCCTCGGCGGAGGGACGGATCAGCGCGTAGTCGCTGCGGTCGAGCACCGTCTTCTCGAACGAGCCGAGGTGCTGACCCAGGTTGTCGCCGACGAGCTGGTGGACCTGGGACGCCCATCGCGTACCGGCCTGGGCGCGGTTGGGGTCGCAGTGACCGGCGGTGATGTTCACAGGACGTCCGCTGCCGTCCTCGGCGTTGAAGCCGAGCGAGCAGCGGAGCCCTTCGCCGGCACCGAGCGCGGCGTAGGCGTCGCCGCCGAAGAGCGCGTCGGGCGCGCCGAGACCACCGGCGATGGGCTGCAGGTCGGTTGCGCCCTCCGGGGTCAGTTCGGCGGGAGCGAACAGCACGCGCACGCCGTCGAGGAAGTCGGGGAGCTCGACGCCGGACACGTTGTCGGTGCGCACGACGACATCGTTGTTGACCACGTCGACGGCGATGCCGCGGATGACATCGGCGACGGCGGGCGGCTGGGTCTCGAGCCAGTCGCCCAGCGCGCCGAGCTGATCTTCGAGGGCGTCCTCGCTGCGCTCGGTCTCGGCGACGGTGAATCCGGCATCCTCGGCGGCCTTGCGGGCCTCCTCGAAGCCGTCACCTTCGGTGAGGCCGACGGTGGCGGTGCCCTGGTCGTCCAGCCACACACCGGCGAAGACGGCTTCGAACTGCTCCCGTGCCTTCTCGGCGAACGCGGCGAGATCCTGGCTGCGCTGCGCATCGGCGAGGAAGCGCTCGGCATCGATGTTCAGGTCGCGCTGCAACGCCTCGACGAGCTCGGCCGGCAGAGACGATGTCTGCGCCGGTTCGGTCTCGGGTTCGGCCTGCGCGATGGCAACGGCAGGGCCGAGGAGCAGCAGTGCGGTCGAACCGATGACGGCCGTCCGACGTGCGAAGGTGCGTCGCATGGATACCTTTCTCGTTCCTTCGCGCATGCACGCGCGAAGGCGCCGTTCCCCCGCGGATCGGCGTCCGTCCGATCCTAAGGGGTGATCGCGGAAGTACGTAGCTACTTCTCGGTTACGTATGAGACTCGTGTGACTGTTGTGACGAACGGCCCAGGTGTTCCGGGCATTATGACGGGTTCGCCGCAGTACGGACTCGGGCGCCGGTGGCGTTCTCGATCTCTTGGATCGGGATGCCGAGGCTGGAGGTGCCACCGTTGGGCGCGAGTACCAGATTCGCCTCGACGCAGTTCGGTGCGCCGGCGCTGTTCGATCCGCTGATCACGCCGAGGGCGAGGGTGCCGGTGACGATGGCACCACCGCTGTCACCCGCGAGGGTGCAGGCGGAGGTCGCGAAGCCGCGGATGGTGCTCGAGAAGCCCGAGTCGTAGGTCAGCTGGGTCTCGATGCGATCGGCGACGACGAGCCCGCACGTGAACGACGACGACTGTCCCGACTTGCAGACGGGCGCGCCGACGACCGGAACGGCCGTGCCGGTGACCGTGAGGGTCGAGCCGTTGCCGCCGCGAACCGACGGGCGGTCCAGGCCCGCCTCGACGCCGGCCTTGTCGAGCGAGACGATGCCGTAGTCGAGGGTGCTGTCGGTACCGACCGTGGACTCGGTGAACTTGCCGATCCGGACGCTCTCGTCGATGTTGGCGCGGTTGGGCAGGTAGACCGTCGAACCACCGTCGGAACGAGCGACCGCGTCGCAGTGACCGGCGGTGAGGTTGACGGCGTCGCCGTCGGCGTCGACACCGTTGAAGCCGAACGAGCAGATGCCGATGCGCTCGATGGGCGTGGCGCGGACGTCACCGTCGGCGGTGATGTAGGTGTCGCCACCCATCGGGGCCGGATCGTTCGGCGGCATGCCCGGCGACAGCTGGACCTGCACGTTCGCCACCAGCGACGGCAGGTTCAGTGCGCGCCCGATCGGCGAGTTCACGATGTCGAGGACGATCTGGTTGTTGAGCACATCGATCGACGCGGAGTTGATCTGCGACGACACCTCGCGCGGGAGCCCCGCCACCCAGCGGTTCAGTTCGGCGAGGGCCTGCTCGAGTCCGTCGGCCGAGACCGGCGCGACCGTCGCCCGGTAGCCGTCCTGGGCTGCCTTCTCTGCGGCCTCGGGGTTCGTGACGGCGATGACGGGCTTGCCGTCCTCGCCGAGCCAGGCGCCTGCGAACTCGGAGGGACGCTCGGAGCGGAAGTCGCGGGCGTAGTCACCGAGTTCCTGCGCCCGCGCGGCGCGATCGAGGTATTCCTCGGGCGTCAGACCCAGGTCGCGCTGGATCGCTTCGACGAGCTCGGCGGGAAGTTCAGCGGAAGGCAACTGTTCGGCGGGCGCGGCGTTCGCTGTGGCGCTCAGAGGCACAGCCAGCAGAACCGCGGAGGCCGCTGCGACTGCGACGCGGCGGGTGGTGGAACGGACTGCGGCGCGCGACGCCGACGAGAGACGCATGGAGGCCTTTCATGTGTGCTCGATGTGCTCTTGAACAGGTGCTTCGTGGAATCGGCGAGCCGACCCGCGGGACAGCCTACGGGACGGCCCGGCGACCGCCGATAGTGCCGTAGGTCACCACTCGGATAGCCGCGCTGTCTAGCTGCCGGTCTCAGTCTCTGTCGTTTCCGGAATGTCCGTCGAGGGTGGTTCCTCAGAAGGGTCGGGATCGGTCGGGGCGGTCGTCGGCTGGGTCGTCGTGGTGGTGGTACTGCCACCGCTCCCGCCACTGCCACCACTGCCGCGTCCGCCACCCGAGGAATCATCGGGCTGGTTCCGCCGCGACCAGCCGGTGCTCGAGGTGGTTGAGGACGTGCTCGAGGTGGTCGAGCCGGGCGACGACGACGAAGAGGACTGTTCGCTCGTGCCGGTGGTGGGATCGACCCAGGTCTGCTGCACGACCGGCGGGGCCACCGGGACCGCCTGCTCGGCGGTGGCCGGCTCGGTCGACTCCTCGGTGGTGGTCTCCTCGGTGCTGCGGGGAGCCGGCGGCTTGCTCGACTTCGAGGTCGTCGTGGTTGCGGGAGCGGTCGGGGTCTCGGCGACCTGCGTGCCCGCGGTGGCCGTCGGGGAGTCCCGCAGCCCGAACACCAACGCGCCGACGCCTACCAGCAACGCGATCGCCGCAGCCGCCGCGATGGCCGTGACCTTCGACGAGCGACCCGAGGGCTTCCCGTCGGCGGCATCTCCGGCTGCGACGGCGGCGACCGTCGCCTTCGGCGTGTTCGCCGCGGCGGCAGCGGGCGTGGCGCCCGGAGGGGGAGTCGCGGTGATCTTCGAGATCACCGCGGTGATCTCGGGGTCGAGTTCGCTGCGTCGCGGTTCGGTGAGCTTGGCGGTGGGCAGGATCTGCGTCGAACCGAGGAGGTCGACCGAGCCGGCGGCCGCGGCGAGAGCGGCGCCCCGCACCATCGTCTGGTGCGGGGCGGGCGCCAAAGCACACCGCACACCGAGACCGGTCTTCACCGACTGTGCGACGAGCTGCGCGGCGCTCGGATCGACTGCTTCGTCGATCGTGACGACGATGGCGTCGAGGTTGCTCACGAGCCAGCCGAACGCGCCGAGCGCCGACGAGAGCTGCGCGGCGACCGACGGAGCGTCGTCCTCAGGGAATCGGAAGGCCTTACCCGCCGCGACTCCAGAGCGCACGAGCGTGACGGTCGAGCCCTGCGGGTCGATGTGGTAGACCGCGAGGAGCCGTCCGGTCTGATGCGCGACCTGCGATTCGAACCATGCCGCGGCGGCCTCGGCGTCGGAGACGAGCGAGACGTGACGCAACCCGACGTAGTCGAGGGCGTTGCGCAGCACCGCGACCGTCGAGCTCGGCCAGTCGGTGGGATGCGTCGCCACAGCCGTGTACGGGGTGTCGCCGATGAGGGAGGCTGCGTCGGCGAGGAGACATTCCATGGCCGTTGCGACCAGGTCTTCGGCGCGGGAGAGTGACCCGTCGTTCGCGCGGACACCGCCGGAGTGGCCGAGGCGGTCGACGAAGCCGGTGAAGGAACTGGTGTGCCCGTCGACGACGTCGTGGTCGCCCAGCGTCGCGGTGCCGTCGGAATGCAGGTGGACGGCGGTGAACCGCTCGATCGGTGCGGGGTCCGGCCGTCCCGGCGTCGGTGAGGTGACCGCAACCGACGACACGGTGGTCCCCACCCTCAGGCCTACGCCTACGGACATGCCGGCTTTCCTCCATTCCGGTCGGAGTGCATGTGACGGGATACATCTGCGCCGTGCCCCATGGCTCGGAGCAGTGACAGGAGCTCCGAGCGGGAACCGGCACCGAGTCGGCGCCGGATACGGGCGACATGATGTTCCACGGTCTTCGCGGAAATGTACAGGTGGTTTCCGACTTCTCGGTAGGTGAGGCCCGAAACCACCAGGTCGGCCACCTGCGCCTCGCGCTCGGACAGTGCACCCGGTTTCTCCCGTGCGCCGAGGGGTGATTCGTCCGGAACGCTCGGGGGAGCGGCGGGGGCGACGTCGACCGGTGCGCGACCGGCCGCGCCGTCCTGCCGGATCGTCCGCGCGACCTGCAGCAATCCGGTGGCGACGGTGGTGTCGTCCGTCCGGAGCGCTGCTTCTCCCGCGAGCTTCGCGCCGTCCCACGGGAGACCCACGGACGCGAGGGACTCGGCCGCCTCGCGGATGCGCGTCGCGTCGACCTCACCGCGCAGCACCGAGAGCCATGCATGCCCGGCCCGCGCGAGCACCGCGGCGTAGGCAGTGGTCTCCGCGGCCAGGGCGAGCGCGCGGGCGTGCGGGACAAGGTCGGCCGGACGGTCCGCGGCGATCGCGGCCTGCACTCCGTACCAGTGCAGCGCCGCACCCCACAGCGGTGGCTCGCCGAGGGTGGTGAGCAGCGCACGGGCACCGACGACGAGGTGCGCGACCCGCGCGGACTCCCCGAGGCGGACGGCGGCCAGCCACAGTTCACCCAGGGGCAGCAATCCGAACAGGTCGACGGAGTACTCGGCGACGACCGCCTGCGCGGCCTGCCATCGCACCGTCAACGCTCCGAGGTCGGCGTTGCGTCGCGCCAGCCCGACCTGCAGGGCGTGGAAGAAGAGGAGATTGCGTTGCCCGGTCACCTCGGGAGCGACGGCTTCGGCGGTCGCCGCGGCGGCGGTGAGATCACCGCCGAGCATCTCGGTCCACGCCACCAGGATGCGATTGCGCACGGTGGGAGTCTCCGGACGGTCGAGGATCGCGCGTGCGTACCCGAGTTCGCCCGAGTGCAGACACAGCAGTGCGGCGACGGCGTCGACCGTGTCGGGCCAGGCGCGCAACGAACCGTCGGATCCGAGGCTCGTCAATGCGCGGGCGAGGTGATTCATCGCGATCCGGCCGTCGCCTCCGACGGATTCGCGCAGGCCCTCCTCGAGCAGTCGTGCGGCGGAGGCCGCAGAGGTCGGCGCACCCGAGACGGCGGCACCGCGGAGACGTTCTGCGGCCGAGGGGCGTCCGGCGGCGAGCAGCACTGTGGCGGCGAGAGGAGCGTCCGTACCGACCCGTTCGGGGCCGAGCCATTCGAACAGGTCGGCGCTGCGGTCGAGCATGCCGCGATGCGCGGCGATACTCGCGGAGATCCGGGTGGCGGCGCGCACGTCGTCGACGTCCACCGTGTCGGCGCGGTCGAGCAGCCGGTCGGTGACCTGCTCGGCTCGCTCGAGATCCCCTGCCGCAAAGGCGACTTCGGCGCGTCGCACTGCGAGGGCATCGGGATCGGCTCCTGTCGGTACCGCGGCGTCGAGAAGATCGGCGGCCTCGCGCGGCGTTGCGTCGACCGCGAACTCCACGAGCCGTCGGGCGAGATGCGGATCGGTGAGGCCGATCGTGGCGAGCCCCCGGGCGAGGTGCGGCGTGAGTGTTCCGGCGTCGATGCGTGTCGCGAGGAGGCGGCGGGCGACGGCGAACAGGTTGTGTCTCCCGAGGACCGCGGCGGGCACGCCGCTCGCTCCCGCAGTGAGACTCGCTGCATCGGCCCCGAGCAGACCGCTCGCGCGGGCCGCGTCGACGAGATCGAGGGCCCGCTCGGCGGGTACCTCGAGTACGGCGGAGAGTTCGCCAGGATCGAGCGCCGCACCGAGATCGACGAGCGCGAGGGCTGCGGTGAGATCGAGATCGGCGAGGAGCTGCCGGCGGATCCCCTCCTCGACGGCCTGCCGGACATCGGCCTCCGTCCGCACGGCTTCGAGGGCGGTGTCGACGAGATGCGGTACGCCGCCCGTCAGGCGGTGCAGGGCACGCACCTGGGGTGGCGCGAGCCGAAGCTCGAACGATGCCGCGCGACCGGCGATCTCACGGGGCGTCCACGAGCCCAGTTCCACCACTGTCCCGTTTCCCGCGAACGCTGCGGTCAGCGAACGCATCTCGGCTCGGTGGGGTCGAGCTTCGGTGGCCACGACGATTCCGGTCGGCGCATTCCGGACGTGGTCGACGAGCTCGTGCAGTTCCGCGGCGGTCATGCGGTGCGCGTCGTCGACGGTGCGGGTGTCGCCGAGATCGGTTCGGAGCGAAGCGAGTACGGCGGACTTCCCGCTTCCGGTGCCGCCGACGAGCAGCAGTCGCGGGGGAGCGGCCGCGGTCAGGGCACGCGTGACCTCCCGGGGGACCGGGCGTCGCGGAGGAGCGGGAGCGGACGTCATCGGGATCGGTCAGCGTCCGGTTCCGAGCAGTCCGCCGACGACCTGCCCCGTGCCGTCGAGGACACCCCCGACCACGTTGCCGGTGCCGTCGAGCACCCCGCCGACGCCGTTACCGACACCCTCGACGACCGCACCGGCACCCTGACCTGCGCCGGACAGGGCGTCGCCGACGCCGCTGCCACCCGTGCTCGGCGGGGTCGGTTGCGGCGCAGGCTGAGGGGCGGGCGCTGGGGCCGGAGCAGGAGCGGGTTGCGGCGCAGGCTGGGGTGCCTGCGGGCTTTGACCGGGTGCTACCGGCGCGGGTGCGGTCGGGTCCGGCGCAGGTACAGCGCCGGTGGGTGCGGCGCCGGAAGCGGGCGTCGCGGCGACCGGGACAGCGGTCACGGTGCCGTCCGGTCCCTGCACCCCGATCGGGACGGTGGTTCCCGCCTCGGACGGCTGCGCGCCGGTCGTGCCGGGAACGGTCGTACCGGGGACGGTCGCGGTGGTGGTCGAGTTGCCGGCCACGACCTCGCTCGACGGACCCACCTCCGAACCGGGTGTCTCGGCCTCCGACGACAGGGTGCCGATCGCCAGTCCACCCCCGGCGAGGACGACGACGGCAGCGACAGCGGCACCCACCAGCGCGAACGAGCGGGCACGGGCGCGTGAGGGTGTGCCGGACCCGGTGTCGACGACCGCAGGCCGATGCGCGGCGGCGACCGGCGGCGCCTCAGCGGCGGGCACCACCGGGAGCGCGACGGTCTCGGGCTCGTCGTCGACGACAGGTGCAGGAGGCGCCATCGGCACCGCGGCAGTCGGGGCACCGTCCGCGGCTGCCGCAAGCGCGGCCCCATGCGCTGCGGTGAAGGCCGGTCGCGCCGACGAGACGATCGGCAGACCCAGCTCCGACGAGATCAGTTCGGCGACGAGCGGGGTGGACGAGCCACCACCGATCAGCAGTACGCGTCCGATGTCCGCACGATCGAGCCCGGCCCCGCGGATCGCGTCCTGCACCACGGCGAGCGACGCCCCGAGCGGTTCCCGGGCGAGTTCCTCGAACTCGCTGCGCACCAGACGCAGGTCGCGGTGCAGGCCGGGCAGCGCGACCGGCACCACCGTCTCGGTGTCGCTGGACAGTGCCTCCTTCGCCGCGCGGCACCGACCGCGGAAGTCGGCGAGTGCCGCGACGGTCGCGGAATCGAACGGATCGAGGCCGGTCGAGTCCCCGCCGAGCGTTTCCAGCAGATAGGTCGTGACGAGATGGTCGAAATGGTCGCCGGAGACGTCGTCGCTGCTCAACGGGCGGCCCAGCAGCATGGGATGGGCGCCGCCCTGCACGACGGTGACGTCGAGGCTGCGCGCACCGAGGTCGTAGACCACCGTCACGTCGTCTCCCAGCGGCCCGTGTGTGGCGTCGAGCCAGCGCACCGCCGCGATCGGTTCGGGGATCGTCCGTGCAGTGACGCCCGCCCGGACGAGCGCGGCGCACAGGGCCTCGACGGTGTGAGCCGACCACGCGGCGGGATGTGCCAGCATCGTCGGCACATCGGAGGTGCCGGTGCGGTACTGCAGGCAGGCCACGGTCGACGCGACGAGATCCTCACCGAGATAGGTGGAGCCGTCGTCGGCGAGGATGCCGACCGGATCGCCCACCCGGGCCGCATAGCCGGAGAACACCTGCGCACCGGGGGTCGGGGCGCCGAGGACGGGGGCCCCGCCCTCGGGGAGGTGGAGTTCGGTGGGGATCGACAGAACGCTGGGATCGCCGGATCGGGGCTGGTCGAGGACGGTGAGGGCCACCGAGTTGGCCGCCCCGATCGTGACGCCGAGTCCTGAATACATGCACGCTCCCGTGTTCTGGGCGGACATCGGTCCGCGATCTCGCTCCACCGTTCGGTCTCGATGAGCCTGTCGTTCCCGCCGCGCGGCCCGTTAGCGCCCACGCCGCCACCGGCCCGATCGTAGGGACTGTCCCCTAACGACCCCCATGCCCCCGAACCCCGATCCCCTAACGGGCGACGGCGGGCAGGGGGCCGCACCCCCTGTGCCCGCGACCGGCCGTTTCGTAGCGTCGTCCGTAGATCCCGACGACTCAGGAGACACGCGATGGCCACCAACGCCGTACTCGACTTCATCCTCAGCCTGTTCCGTGACGAGAAGGAACTCGCCCGGTACTGCAACAACCCCGAGGCCGTCCTCGCCGAAGCCGGATTGGACAGCGTGTGCCACGCCGACATCGTCGCCGTCGCCCCGCTCGTTGCGGACAGTGGTCTGTTCGCCGGAACCGCCGCCGAACTGACCGCAGCGCTGAACGGTGCGGCGAACGTCGGGGCGTCGATCGCAGGCACCGCCGCAGCCGGTCTGGGCGGAGCAGCGGGCCTCGGTGGCGCCGCCGGCCTGGGCCTCGGTGTCGGAGCAGGCCTCGGTGGGGGCCTGGGTCTCGGTGGTGGACTTAACCTCGGCGGCGGACTTAACCTCGGCGGCGGACTGGACCTCGGCGGGACCGTCGGCGCGCAGACCGGGCTCGTCGTCGACCTCGGTGCGCAGCTCGGAGCGGCGCTCGAAGCCGGTGGCGAACTCGGCGCTTCCCTGGGTGCAGCGCTCGGTGGTGCTCTCGACGCAGGCCTCGAACTCGGCGGATCCTTCGACGTCGGAGGTGCCGTGGCCGGAGCGCTCGAAGGTGGGCTCGGCCTGGGCGTCGGTGCCGCTGCAGACCTGGCCGCGGCGATCGACGCGGCCGTCGAGGTCTCGGGCGGCCTCGGCGCAGATCTCGCCACGACCCTCGAAGGAGCCTTGGGCATCGGCGGCACCCTCGGCGCCGACATCGGGCTTGCCCTCGGTGGCCTGCTGGAATCGGCCGTCGACGTCGGCGGCACCTTCTCGACCGAACTCACCGCGGCCCTCGAGGGCGGCGCCGAACTCGGTGCCGCACTCGGCACGACCCTCGGTGGCGTTCTCGGCGTGGGCACGGAACTGACCGGCGCGCTCGGCACGAGCCTGGGCGGCGTCCTCGGTGGTGTGGCCGATCTCGGCGCCGGACTGGGAACCGACCTTTCCGCCGGTCTCGACGCCGGTGTGGGCGCGACGCTCGGCCTCGGTGCGTCCCTCTCGGCCCTGCTCGGAGCGGGCGGTGGAGCTGCGGCCGATCTCGGCGCCGCGCTGGGGACCGTCATCGAGAACAGCGCGCAGGGCGGTCTGCTCGGCGGTGTCGACCTCGACGCGGTCCTCTCGGGTGGCGGTGAGATCGACGCTGAGGCCGGGGCGGGCGTCGAACTCGGCACGCTGGTCGGCGGGGTGCTCGGAGGTGCGCTCGGCCTCGAGACCACCGCGGCCACCGAACTGTCGTCGGCGCTGAACGTCGCCATCGGCTCGACCACCGGTATCGGCGCGACCGTCGATTCGACCGTGCAGGCGGGGACGAACCTCGGATCGGATCTGTCGTCCGTCCTCGGCTCGACCTTCGCGACCGGCGGCTCGGCCGGCGCCGAGCTCGGCCTGCAACTCGGCAGTGCACTCGAGACGGCCGCAGGGTCGGCGTCCCTCGATGCGGGGGCCGATCTCGGCACGCAGCTCGCGACGACGATCGGCGGCAGCCTCGATGCCGGTGCCGAAGCCACCGGTCAGCTCGGCTACGCCCTCGACGGCGCACTGGACGCGGCGGCGGAACTCGGGGCCGGAGTGAACGTGGGAGCGGACCTCGGCGCGGCGATCGGCTCGGGGATCGGCGCGGCCGGTGGACTGGGAACGTCCGTCGATCTGGGTGCAGCCACCGATGTCGAGAACGGGTTGGATCTCGGTGGTGCAGCAGACCTGGGCGCGGCTGCCGACCTCGGTGTCTCCGGCGGTCTGGAGAGCGCAGCCGACCTCGGTGCCGAGCTGTCCACGCAGGTGGGGACGGCCCTGTCGGGCGGGGTCGATACGGCCCTGTCGGGCGGGGTCGATACGGCCCTGTCGGGCGGTGCGGACAGCTGGGCATCGGTCGGCGAGGACGTCTTCGGCTCTGCCTCGGGAGCTGCGGGCTTGTTCGGCGAGGGTGGTCTCACCGCGACCTCCGGTCTCGGCGGCGACTCCTCTCTCGGCGCCACCGACTCCACCGAGCTCGACGAACTGCTGCCCTGACCCGCAGCGGTGCGGGCTCCGGGACATAATGTCCGGAGCCCGCACCGACGGAAGGCGAGTCGACGCAGCCCATGCAGCATTCACCGGATACGCAGCATCCATCCGATCCTTCGAGACGCCGAGCGCTCCTCGACCTGATCGACTCCGCGATCGCGCGATCTCGCAGCGCCGGGCGCAACGATCTCACCGACCGGTTGACGGCCGCCCGTACGAAGGTCTCCGACCCGCGACTGCGGGTGGTCGTCGTCGGGGGTCTGAACCAGGGCAAAAGCCGGTTCGTGAACGCTCTGCTCGGCCTCGAGGTGTGTTCCGTCGGCGACGACGAGACCACCGCGGTCCCCACGCTCGTGCAACACCGGCAGGAGCCGTCCGCCGAACTCGTCCCGACCGGTTCGGCGCCGCGCATCGCCGTGCCCTTCGACGACCTGCAGCAGGTCGCGCCGCGCAGCGCCGGCCGGGACGTCGACCGGCTCGAGGTGAGTGTGCCGAGTCCGCTGCTCGCCGACGGACTCGTGTTCGTCGACACCCCGGGTGTGGGAGGCCACGGAAATCCGCACACAGCAGCCACATTGACGCTCCTGGCCACCGCGGATGCGGTCTTCGTCGTCTCGGATGCGAGTCAGGAGTTCACCGCACCGGAGATGTCGTTCCTGCGACAGGTGCAGACGTTGTGCCCGGCGTCGGCGGTGCTCGTCACCAAGACGGACGTGTATCCGCACTGGCGCGCGATCGTCGACGCCGACCGCGAACACCTGCAGCGAGCGGGGATCGACCTGCCGCTGCTGCCCGTCTCGTCCCTGCTGCGCGAGTACGCCCTGCGCACCGAAGACGCCTCGCTGCAGCAGGAATCCGGCTTCGACGCGATCTACGACTTCCTGCGCGAACAGGTGGTCGCGCGCAACGCCGACTCGGCGCGACTGTCGGTGGCGCACGACGTGAAGACCGTCGTCGACCATCTCGCGCTCGGATGCGAGAGCGAACTCGCCGCCCTGCGCGACCCCGACTCCGGGAACGCCGCGATCGAGGACCTGCACCGGGCACGCGCCGCGACCGAGGCATTGCGGACGCGGGCGGCGCGGTGGCAGATCACGTTGTCGGACGGCATCGCCGATCTCGCGGCCGACATCGACCACGACCTGCGCGACCGGCTGCGCACGGTGACCCGCGACGCCGAAGCGTCCGTGGACGACTGTGATCCGGGCAAGGAATGGCCGCGGCTGGGGCAGTGGCTCGCCGAACAGGTCGCCGAATCCGTCGGTGACAACTTCGTGTGGGCGCACGAACGCGCCGAGGCGCTCGCAGGCAAGGTCGCCGAGCACTTCGCACTCGACGACGACTCCTTGCCGTCGTTGCATCTCGGCGACCTGTCGAGACTGCTCGAGCCCGTCGAGAACCTGTCCGATCTCGAATCGGGCCGGATCGGTATCGGTCAGAAGGTACTCGTCGGCATGAAGGGTTCTTACGGTGGCGTGCTGATGTTCGGTCTCGTCACCACCCTGATGGGGATGGCGCTCGTGAACCCGATCTCGGTAGGAGCCGGAGTCGTCCTGGGTACCAAGGCGTATCGCGACGACAAGCAGGTGCGGCTCGCCAAGCGCCGCGTCGACGCGAAGAGCGCGATCCGCGCCTTCACCGACGACGTGAGCTTCCAGGTCGGCAAGGAATCGAAGGACCGGCTCCGGCTCATCCAGCGTCAGTTGCGCGATCACTTCACCGAGATCGCAGAGCAGACACTACGTTCGCTCGACGAGTCGCTCGAAGCGGCCCGCCAGGCCGCGACCGTGCAGGAACAGGAACGCCGCCGTCGGATCGGTGAACTCGACACGCAGGTCGCGGAACTGGGCCGATTGCGCGAGCGCGCCGCGGAACTCGCGGGAGTGTCGGCGTGACCCCGACTCTCTCGCGCGCCCGCGACCTGCTCGACCGGGCACGCGCATCGTACGGCGGGAACCCGGCCGTCGCGGACCGGCTCGACCACTGCGCCGCGCGACTCGATCAGCCGTTGCGGATCGCGCTCGCCGGATCGCTCAAGGCCGGCAAGTCGACCCTACTCAATGCGCTTGTAGGACAGGACATCGCGCCCACCGACGCGACGGAGTGCACGCGCGTCGTCACCTGGTACCGCAACGGACCCGTGCCGTCGGTGAACGCCTGGTACGACGGGAACCGCCGCATGCCGGTGCCCGTGCAGCGTCCCGACGGCCGTTTGACCTTCGACCTCGGCGAACTCACCGCCGACCGCGTCGACTTCATCGACGTCGAATGGCCGGCCAGCGCGCTGGCGCAGACCACCATCATCGACACCCCGGGCACGTCGTCGTTGTCGCAGGACGTGTCGGCGCGGACCCTGGCGCTGCTCACCCCGGAGGAATCGGCCTCCGGTGCCGACGCCGTCGTCTACCTGATGCGTTCGCTCGGAGCCGCCGACGTCGAGTTCCTCGAACAGATCGGCCGGCACGTCGGCGGGGGATCGGGACCGCTCGGCATCGTCGGGGTGGTATCGCGCGCCGACGAGGTCGGTGCGGGTCGTGCCGACGCGATGATGTCGGCGAAGCAGGTCGCGGCGAGGTTCACCGACGAACTCGAACGCACCGGACTGTGCCAGGCGGTCGTGCCGGTCGCCGGGTTGCTCGCCCTCGCCGCACGGACCCTGCGGCAGAACGAGTTCGCGGCCTTCGAGGCGCTCGCACAGGTGCCGGTGGAACAACTGCAGGTCGCGATGCTGTCGGCCGACCGTTTCGCGCGGCCCGACGTCGACCTGCCCGTCGACCCCGGGATGCGGGCACGTCTCGTCGACCGGTTCGGTCTGTTCGGCATCCGCACCGCAGTGCTGCTCGTGCAGCTCGGCGCGCGCGATTCACCGTCCCTCGCCGCCGAACTCGTCGCGCGCAGCGGGCTCGACGAGCTGCGTCAGGTCATCGACGTGCAGTTCGGTCAGCGTGCCGATCAGCTCAAGACCCATTCGGCGCTGCTGGCGCTCGAGCGGGTGTTGCACGCGTGCGGCGACCACGAGCTGCTGGGAGCCGTGCGACGCGAACTGGCCGACGACCACGGCTTCGCCGAACTCCGCCTGCTGGGCAGACTGCGGTCGTCGTCGGTGTCACTGCCCGACGAGGAGGTCCAGGCGCTGCAGCGCGTGGTCGGTGGATCCGGGATCGGCGCCACCCGGCGCCTCGGTCTCGCCGACGACGCGTCACCTGCCGAGATCCGCGCTGCGGCCGTCGATGCGGTGCGGCACTGGCGATCCCGCGCCGAACATCCGCTGCTCGATCCGTTCACTGCGAAAGCCGCAGCGGTGGCAGCGCGCAGTGCGGAAGGGCTGGTCGCGGGAGCCGGCCGACAGATGTGAGCTGTAGCCGAACGATTCGGCTTGCACCTCACGTAACGTGAGGTCATAGCGTCGATCGTGCCGGCGCACGGAGTGCCGGTGGAAGTGGGTGGACGATGCCGGCGACTGGTTCCGGGCAGCAGACACGTTCCGGACAGCACTGGAAGGTGGGGCGTCTCGCAGCGGAGACAGGCCTGACCGTGCGGACCCTGCATCACTACGACGACATAGGCCTCGTGCGGCCGTCGGGTCGGACGGCGTCGGGCCATCGGCTGTACGAGGAGTCGGACGTCGAGAGGCTGTACCAGGTGCTGGCGCTGCGTCAGCTCGGGCTGTCACTGGACGCGATCGCCACGGTCACCGACGGCGACACCTCGCTGTCGGAGATCCTCGACGCGCACCGTGCCTACCTGGACGATCAGCTCGCGGCGACCCGCACGCTGCGTGCGCAGGTCGAGATGCTCTCCCGCACGGTCCGAACGTCGCCGGATGCATCGGTCGCCGACTTCCTTCACGTGATCCGAGGAGTGATCGAAGTGGACGACATCTTCGAAAGGTATTTCGACAAGGGACAGATCGCAGACCTCGCGGAACGACGCGCGATGCTGGGCGACGACGTCATCACGGCGGCAGAGACGTCGTGGCAGGAACTCATCCCGCGTGTCGACGCTGCGCTGAGTTCGGGGATGGATCCGGCCTGTTCGGAGGCCCAGGAGATGGCACGGCAATGGATGGATCTGCTCGAGCAGTTCCACGGCGGCGACGAGGGCCTACGCGACAGCCTCTACCGCATGCACGAGGACAACGCGCAGCAGATCGAGCAGGAGTTCTGCGGGCCGAGTCGCGAACACATCGAGTTCATCACGAAGGCGAACGAGGCGCGATCTACGTAAGCACAGGGACGGATGCTCGATGTCGTCATCGAGCATCCGTCCCCGAATCGTGCAATCAACGTCGACGGGCTCTGCCGGCGGCGCGAACCAGGCGGGCGTGGACGGCCTCGAAGCGGAACAGATCCGCCCACGTCCATCGCACGACCTCGAAGCCCAGAGCCCGGATCGCATCCTCCCGCAGCTTCTCGCGATGGACGGTCTCGGCCGTCGCGCCGGGCTCGTCCGAGCCGTACTTGCTCCTTCCGTCGAATTCCCCGACCACGCCTTCGTCCTCCCAGAGGAAGTCGGGACGAGCGACGAATGCTCCGGAAGGGGTCCGCAGCTCGTGCTGCAGCTTCGGCGCCGGTAACCCCGCCGACCGGATCCGTAGTCGGCTGAGCGACTCGCCGGGGCTTTCGCTGCGACCGTCGAGGAAAGCAACGGTCCGCCGGGCAGCGGCGATCCCGTGCCGCATGCCGGACGATGCCAGCGCATCGAGGAGCAGGGGCGCGATATGGGGATGCGCCCGCAGCGCCGCGTCGCCGGCGATGACTGCCGAGTCCACCGACAGTGTTCGTGCCAGGTCGACAACCGTCCGCGCGACGGTCGTGGTGCGCAGACCCGCGACGACGCAGACCTCGTCGGGTTGATAGGTGCACCTGTGTACATGGAGGGTCGGGGTGCGGCGTCCGCTCGACGGCCGTTCGCGGCTGATGTGCACCGGGGAGAGGTCGACGTCCCAGAGAGGAAGGCCGTGCAGAACCGCAGCGGAGACATGGCTGACGACGGCGTCCGGGGTGATCCGTCCCCGTCGCGCCAGTACGCGCGCATGGTGCAGGGTGAGCGGGTCGAGGTCCGCGGCACCGTCGACGTACACACCGCGCGTGACGTTCCGCAGTCGTCCCACACGGACAGCCTGACGGATCTCGTCCGAGGTCGTCCCGCCGGCCAGCAGGTCGGAGCGCAGAAGGAAGTTCGGTTCGTCCATGCAGCGAGGGTCGTGTACGGCGACGACGGACCCGGAGCATCGAAGCCCTCGACCCGACCACCTGTGGATCGACGGGGTCCCTGTGGACAACCCGTCCTTGCGCACCGGTGCGGACAGTGGCGCCTTGTCGACATCGGGTATCGGTCCCCGAATCGAGCAGATGCGACCGATCGAAGTGATGTGCGCCACCCTCGGAACAAAAGTCCACGACCTGCCGTTGGACGAGTCAGACAAATTGAGCGCATAAGACTCAACTTCACTTGACGGCGTGGACCGCTCGGGTGCAGGCTTGAGTCGACCGCGCTCACCTGAGCCGAACGGGCTCAGGTCGGGCATGGAACGTTTTCGCGGCGCGCACGCGTCGCGGCAGGAACATTGGAGGAAAATTATGGCTCGTGCGGTCGGCATCGACCTCGGAACCACCAACTCGGTCGTTTCCGTTCTGGAAGGCGGCGAGCCCGTTGTGGTCGCCAACGCCGAGGGGTCCCGCACCACCCCGTCCGTCGTCGCATTCGCGAAGAACGGTGAGGTTCTGGTGGGTCAGCCCGCCAAGAACCAGGCGGTCACCAACGTCGACCGCACCATCCGTTCGGTCAAGCGCCACATCGGCACGGACTGGACCGTGGACATCGACGACAAGAAGTACACGCCGCAGGAGATCAGCGCCCGCACGCTGATGAAGCTCAAGCGCGACGCGGAGGCCTACCTCGGTGAGGACATCACCGACGCGGTCATCACCGTCCCGGCGTACTTCAACGACGCCCAGCGTCAGGCCACGAAGGAAGCCGGCACCATCGCCGGTCTCAACGTCCTGCGCATCGTCAACGAGCCCACCGCGGCTGCCCTCGCCTACGGTCTCGACAAGGGCGAGAAGGAGCAGACCATCCTGGTCTTCGACCTCGGTGGCGGCACCTTCGACGTCTCCCTCCTCGAGATCGGCGACGGCGTCGTCGAGGTCCGCGCGACCTCCGGCGACAACCACCTCGGTGGCGACGACTGGGACGAGCGCATCGTCAACTGGCTCGTCGACAAGTTCAAGGCACAGCACGGCGTCGACCTGACCAAGGACAAGATGGCCATGCAGCGTCTGCGTGAGGCTGCCGAGAAGGCCAAGATCGAGCTGTCGTCCTCGCAGTCGACCTCGATCAACCTGCCGTACATCACCGTCGACGCGGACAAGAACCCGCTGTTCCTCGACGAGCAGCTCACCCGCTCGGAGTTCCAGAAGATCACCGGCGACCTCCTCGAGCGCACCCGCGCTCCCTTCCAGCAGGTCGTCAAGGACGCCGGCATTTCCGTCGGCGACATCGACCACGTCGTGCTGGTCGGCGGCTCGACCCGTATGCCCGCCGTCACCGACCTGGTGCGCGAGCTCACCGGTGGCCGCGAGCCCAACAAGGGCGTGAACCCCGACGAGGTCGTCGCCGTGGGTGCAGCCCTGCAGGCCGGCGTCCTCAAGGGCGAGGTCAAGGACGTGCTGCTGCTCGACGTCACCCCGCTGTCGCTGGGTATCGAGACCAAGGGCGGCGTGATGACCAAGCTCATCGAGCGCAACACCACGATCCCCACCAAGCGGTCGGAGACCTTCACCACCGCCGACGACAACCAGCCGTCGGTGCAGATCCAGGTCTTCCAGGGCGAGCGTGAGATCGCGGCGCACAACAAGCTGCTCGGCTCGTTCGAGCTCGGCGGCATCGCGCCGGCTCCGCGTGGCGTCCCGCAGATCGAGGTGACCTTCGACATCGACGCCAACGGCATCGTCCACGTCACCGCCCGCGACAAGGGCACCGGCAAGGAGAACACGATCAAGATCCAGGAAGGCTCCGGCCTGTCCCAGGAGGAGATCGACCGGATGGTCAAGGACGCCGAGGCGCACGCCGAGGAGGACCGCAAGCGTCGCGAGGAGGCCGAGGTCCGCAACCAGGCCGAGTCGCTCGTGCACCAGACCGAGAAGTTCATCAAGGAGAACGAGGACAAGGTTCCGGCCGACGTCAAGGAGAAGGTCGAGGCTGCGATCAAGGAAGCCAACGACGCCCTCGCCGGCTCCGACATCAACGCGGTCAAGGCCGCCGTCGAGAAGCTCGCGACCGAGTCGCAGGCCCTCGGCCAGGCCATCTACGAGGCGCAGGGCGCCGAGGGTGCCGCTGCCGGTGACGGCGCGGCCGCAGGTGCCGACGACGTCGTCGACGCCGAGGTCGTCGACGAGCCGAACGATTCGGAGAAGAAGTGAGTGCCGACAAGCCCGAGCAGGAACCGGTGACCGTCACCGACAAGCGACGGATCGACCCTGAGACCTTCGAGGTGCGCGACCCCGCCGAGGAGTCGCGCGCCGAGGAGGGCGAGGTGATCGAGTCGGTTCCTGCGGAGGGCGACGCCGAGAAGGCCGAGCGGACCGAAGGACAGTCGCAGGAGGCGAAGGAACTCGCCGAGCGCACCGCCGACCTGCAGCGCGTGAGCGCGGAGTACGCGAACTACCGTCGCCGCGCCGAGGCGCAGCGCACGGCGATCGCGGAGGAGGCCAAGGCCTCCGTCGCGGCGAAGTTCCTCGACGTCCTCGACGACCTCGACCGGGCACGCGCCCACGGCGACTTGGAGACGGGTCCGCTGAAGGCACTGTCCGGCAAGCTGACCGGTGTGTTCGACAGTGTCGGACTCGTCGCGTTCGGTGAGGAAGGCGACGCCTTCGATCCCGAGTTGCACGAGGCCGTCCAGATGGAAGGCGACGGTCACCACCCGGTGCTCGGGACGGTGCTCCGCAAGGGTTACCGCTTCGGCGACCGCATCCTGCGGCACGCGATGGTGACGGTCACCGACGGCGATCCGGCGGACACGCCGGGTGACGCGCGGTCGGCGGAGCCGGGCACAGAGTAAGAACAAGAAAACGCGAGAGGAGGAGACGCCCGGTGAGCCAGCGGGAGTGGATCGAGAAGGATTTCTACAAGGACCTGGGCGTCTCCCCCGACGCAACGCAGGACGAGATCAAGAAGGCCTACCGGAAACTGGCGCGGGACCTGCATCCCGACGCCAACCCCGGTGACGCCACGGCCGAGGAACGCTTCAAGGCCGTCAGCGAGGCCAACGCCGTCCTGTCGGATCCCGCCAAGCGCAAGGAATACGACGAGACCCGGCGCCTGTTCGCCTCCGGCGGCATGCCGGGTGGCTTCCGTCCCGGCGCCGGCGGATTCTCCGGTGGTACCGGAGCGACCTTCGACATCGGCGACCTGTTCGGCGGTGGCGGCGACGGTGGGCTCGGCGACCTCTTCGGTGGCCTGTTCAACCGCGCCGGTGGCGGCACCGCTTCCACCGCCGGCCGTTCGCGTCCGCGCCGCGGGTCTGATGTCGAGACCGAGACGACGCTCGACTTCCGCGACGCCGTCCAGGGCGTCACGGTTCCCCTGCGGATGACCAGCCCGGCGCCGTGCACCACCTGCCACGGCAGCGGTGCCCAGCCGGGAACGAGCCCGCGGGTCTGCCCGAACTGCAACGGAAGCGGTGTGGTCTCCCGCAACCAGGGCGCGTTCGGATTCTCGGAACCCTGCGACGACTGCCGGGGCAGTGGATCGATCATCGACAACCCCTGCAGCGACTGCCGCGGTACCGGCGTGCAGAACCGCACCCGCACCATCACCGTGCGGGTCCCCGCAGGCATCAAGGACGGTTCGCGCATCCGCCTCGCCGGTCAGGGCGAGGCCGGTCTGCGCGGCGCCCCGTCCGGCGACCTGTTCGTGACGGTGCACGTCCGTCCCGACCGCGTGTTCGGGCGTGAGGGCGACGATCTGACCCTCGTGCTGCCCGTCAGCTACGGCGAACTCGTCCTCGGCGGCACCGTCTCGGTGCCGACCCTCGACGGCCGCGTCGGGCTGAAGATCCCGCCGGGAACGGCCGACGGCCGGGTCCTGCGGGTCCGCGGACGCGGCGTCCCCAAGCGCGGGGGCGGCGCCGGTGACCTTCTCGTCACGGTGAAGGTCGCGATCCCGCAGAATCTCGACGAGAAGGCGACGGAAGCGCTGCACAACTATCTTCGTGCAGAAGAGGCAAGCGGTTTCGATCCTCGAGAGGGATGGGCAGGTGCGTGATGAGCGAGACGAGAATGCCACGGAATCTGTCACCGGATCCCGATGCGCGCGTCTACGTCATCTCGGTGGCAGCAGAACTCGCCGGGATGCATGCGCAGACGCTGCGTAACTACGACCGGCTCGGACTCGTCACCCCGCACCGCACCAGCGGCGGCGGCCGCCGGTACTCGCCGCGCGACGTCGAACTGCTGCGCGAAGTGCAGCGCCTCTCCCAGGACGAAGGTGTCAACCTCGCCGGGATCAAACGGATCATAGAGCTGACCAACCAGGTCGAGGCACTGCAGCAGCGTGTCGCCGAACTCAACGCCGAGGTCGCCCAGTTGCGTTCGACACGCGGCGATCTGGTGCCCATTCCGCGCAGCAACGCCCTCGTCGTGTGGAAGCCGCGCAACAGGCGGGACTGACCGCACCGCGGTCGAGCGCGACTGACCGCACCGCGGTCGAGCGGGACTGACCGCACCGCGGTCGAGCGGGACTGATCCGCCGGATCGGTCGAGAACGAAAATCTCCCGCCCAGCGAGACGATCGCCCTGTGGAGCCTCGATGTCTGCCTAGTGTGGCGTGTTCCACACGAACGGTCGACGGAAGGCAACAGTCATGGCGGAGTGGGCGGAAGAATGCGACGTCCTCGTGGTGGGGTCGGGAGCCGGAGGGTGCTGCGGTGCGTACACCGCTGCGCGCGAAGGACTGTCGGTGATCCTCGTCGAGGCATCCGAGTACTTCGGCGGCACCACGGCGTACTCCGGGGGCGGCGGCGTTTGGTTCCCCACCAACGCGGTCCTGCAGCGTGCCGGTGACGACGACACCCTCGAGGACGCACTGACCTACTACCACGCGGTCGTCGGCGACCGCACCCCGCGCGAACTGCAGGAGGCGTATGTCCGCGGCGGCGCCCCGCTGATCGACTACCTCGAGTCCGACGACGATCTCGAATTCATGGTCTACCCGTGGCCCGACTACTTCGGCAAGGCGCCCAAGGCCCGTGCCCAGGGACGTCACATCGTCCCGTCGCCGCTGCCCATCGCCGCCGATCCCGAGCTCAACGAGTCGATCCGCGGCCCGCTCGGCCGCGAACGCAACGGCGAACCCCTGCCCGACATGCTCATCGGAGGTCGCGCGCTCGTCGGACGATTCCTCATCGCCCTGCGCAAGTACCCGAACGTGGAGCTGTACCGGAACACCCCGCTCGAAGAACTGATCGTCGAGGACGGTGTGGTCGTGGGCGCGGTCGTCGGGAACGACGGCGAGCGACGGGCGATCCGCGCGCGCAAGGGTGTCGTCCTCGCCGCCGGTGGCTTCGATCGGAACGACGAGATGCGCAGCAAGTACGGGGTGCCCGGCGCCGCGCGGGACTCGATGGGCCCGTGGTCGAATCTCGGCAAGGCCCACGAGGCGGGCATCGCCGTCGGCGCCGACGTCGACCTGATGGATCAGGCCTGGTGGTCGCCGGGACTGACCCACCCGGACGGACGTTCGGCGTTCGCGCTGTGCTTCACGGGCGGCATCTTCGTCGACCAGGACGGTGCGCGGTTCACCAACGAGTACGCACCCTACGACCGTCTGGGCCGCGACGTCATCGCCCGCATGGAGCGCGGCGAGATGACGTTGCCGTTCTGGATGATCTACGACGACCGGAACGGTGAGGTCCCACCGGTCGGGGCGACGAATGTGCCGCTCGTCGAAACCGAGAAGTACGTCGACGCGGGACTGTGGAAGACCGCCGACACCCTCGAGGAACTCGCCGAGCAGATCGGTGTGCCAGCCGAATCCCTGAAGGCGACCGTCGCGCGGTGGAACGACCTGGCCGCTAAGGGAGTCGACGAGGACTTCGGCCGCGGGGACGAGCCCTACGATCTCGCCTTCACCGGCGGTGGGTCCGCGCTGGTCCCGATCGAACAGGGCCCCTTCCACGCGGCGCAGTTCGGCGTCTCCGACCTCGGCACCAAGGGCGGTCTGCGGACCGACACCGTCGGGCGGGTGCTCGACAGCGAGGGTGCTCCGATCCCCGGCCTGTACGCGGCGGGCAACACGATGGCCGCACCGAGCGGCACCGTCTACCCCGGCGGCGGCAATCCGATCGGTGCGAGCGCACTGTTCGCGCACCTGTCCGTGATGGACGCGGCGGGACGCTGACACACAGAGGCAGGACGCCGACGCACATACGAACCGGGCCCGGAGGATACGCAGGTATCCTCCGGGCCCGGTCCGTCGTCTCAGGGTCGGGTGACGGCGAAGTCCGCTGTCATGAACGGATATCCGTCCTCTACGGTGGTCGCGACCTCGAAGCGGTGCCGGTTGGCACCGCCGATGTGGGTGCCGTCGCCGTTCGCGACGCCCGTGCCGTAGTTGTTGGCCATGAGCGCCACGGTCGCGTCGCCGGGCATCGTGTAGTCGATCTGGATGCCGAACCCGCGCCGGTCGGCGCTGCTCGCCGAGACCGTCTCGGTGGAGCGGGCCGGCACCACGGTGGCCGGCTCGTCCACCCATGTTCCGTAAGGGTTCTCGGTCGACGTGAGCACCATCGGCGCATCGGTGTCGTTGCGGATCGTCAGCGTGATGGTGGGCCCGTCGGTGGGCAGGGAATCGGCGGCCGCAGTGGCGGGTGCGGTGATCGCCGCTGCAGCGGTCAGAACTGCCGCTGCGACAGCGCGGGTGCGGTACTTCATCGTGCTCCTGGCGGTTGACGACTCGTGGTTCTCAGCCGTGCCTGGCCGGCCGCTGAAGTGTACCCGCCGGTAGCCTGACGCGTAAGCCCTCGTCGATCAGGCCGGGACCAGGTCGCTGACCTGCGCAACAAGCTCCAGCGAACGCAGCCACGCGTCGCGTCCGGGAGCCGACGACACGACGATCAACTCGTCGGCCTGCGCGCGCTCGGTGAACCGGTCGAGGTAGTCGCGCACCTCCTGCGGCGTACCCACGGCGGTGTACCGAAGCATCTCGAGCACCTGCATGCCGGCGGGGGAGTCGAGCAGCATGTCGATCTCCTCCTCGCTGAACGTGCGCCCGCGTCCGACCATCTGGACGACCCGCGCCCGCTTGGTCGCCTCGAACAGCGACTGCGCCTCCTCGGCGGTATCGGCGGCGATCACACCGACACCCGCGATGACGTACGGCTCCGAGTGGTCGGGGGAGGGCTGGAACTCGCGGCGGTACAGCCGCACCGCGTCCTCGAGGGCCTGCGGCGCGAAGTGCGACGCGAAGGCGTACGGAAGACCGAGCAGAGCAGCGAGTTTCGCGCCGAACAGCGACGAGCCCAGGATGTACAGCGGCACATCGGTGCCCTTACCGGGGATCGCGTCGACTCCAGGGATCCGCGACTCACCCTTCAGGTAGGCCTGCAGTTCGAGGACGTCCTGCGGAAAACTGTCGGCCGACGTCGGGTCGCGGCGCAGCGCCCGCATGGTCTTCTGGTCGCTGCCGGGGGCGCGGCCGAGACCGAGGTCGATGCGGCCGGGATGCAGCGTGGCGAGAGTTCCGAACTGTTCGGCGATGGTCAGCGGCGAGTGGTTCGGCAGCATGATGCCGCCGGCGCCGAGACGGATCGACGAGGTGTGCGCAGCGACGTGCGCGATGAGCACGCTCGTCGCCGACGAGGCGATCGTCGGCATGTTGTGGTGTTCGGCGTACCAGATGCGCCGGTAACCCCACTGCTCGGCGAGCTGGGCCATCTTCACGCTGGCGTCGAAGCTCTCACGGGCGGTCTCGCCCTTGCCGATGTGTGCGAGGTCGAGGATGGAGAGGGGAACGGTCACCGGTAATCCTTCGCGTCGGGGCCCGGTATCGGCCGCCGGGCACACCTTCGGAGCAACCTCGACCGGTGACCGTCTATTCCCTCACCTGTCGTTCGGCGTCACCGCCGTTCGAAACCGCCGTAGGTGCCCTGGAAGAACAGGAGCGGACCGCGGGAGTGCAGCGACGTCAGCCCCGTGACCCGTGCCAGCACGATCGTGTGGTCGCCGGCCTCGTACTCGGTCTCCACGGTTGCCTCGACCCGCGCCAGGGCTCCCTCGATCGCCGGAGCGCCGTTGTCGCCCGGCTCCCAGCGCACCCCGCGGAACTTGTTGCCGCCGCTCACCGCGAACGCACCGCACAGGGTGCGCTGGCTCTCGGCCAGGACGTTGACGGCCAGGGTGCCGACCTCCCGGATCTTCGGCCAGGTCGTCGACGTGCGGGCGGGACAGAACGAGATGAGCGGCGGGTCCAGCGAGACCGACACGAACGACTGACAGGCGAATCCCAGCGGTTCGTCGCCGTCGAGCGCGGTGATCACCGTGACACCCGTGCAGAAGTTGCCCATCACGTCGCGGATCCGTCGGGGATCCAGTACCGCGTGTTCCGCTGTCATCGAAACTCCAATCGATCGGCGTTCGTTCCAGTGTCCGTCACCGACGACACAGTGTGCGAACCCTGTCCCGCCGACCGGTCAGCGAACACGCATGTCGCTGGGAGCCCAGACCGCCCGCATGCTGGTGATGCGTCCCTCGTCGTCGAACGTCATGACGTCGATGGGCTCGATCTCGTAGGTCTGCTCGCCCGCCTTCGTGACCACACGGAAGTGGAAGGCCGCGGTCGACCCGGCGATCCGGAGCGTGAGCAACTCGGTGGTGTTCTCGGTGGCCTCGACACCCGTGTAGAACTCGGCGATCGCTGCCCGGCCCACGCGAGGCTCGCTTCCGGCAGGATCCTCGAGGGTGGCGTCGTCGGCGTAGAGGGCGGCGATGTCGGCGGCCACGCCTGCGGCCACGGCATCGAGATAGGCATGCACGGTGGTGCGGATGCGCTGAGTGCGGGCGTCGGTGTCGGAAACGGTCACGGTCGCTCCTGTGTGGTGCGGGACGAAAGGTGTCGCGTCGACGCTGGCTAGCGACCCGCTGGCGCACCGCATCGCCGTTCTCCCGGCCAGCGGGAGATGCCGACCTCACCCCACCCCGAGATCGCCGAATTCCCTGCCGAACAGGTCGGCGAGGGCGACGAGCTGGTCGCAGTAGTGGTCGGCGGATCCGGCGTCCACACCGGCACCGACGATCGTCGCGCCCGCTGCGATCGCGCGGCCGAGTCGTCTGCGCGTCGCGTCGGGGTCACCGAGCGGGTCGAGCCGCGTCACCGACAGCACGACCTCGAAGCCGGGCGGCGGCTGCCTCTTCGCGAGCATCGTTTTCACGTCGTCGAAGGGGAGCCCGAAAGGTACCCAGCCGTCCCCGAACTCGCACGCGCGTCGCAGCGAACGCGGGGTGCGGCCGCCGATCCATAACGGAACTCGCGGCTGCACGGCGCAGGGATCGACCACCACATCCGAGTACTCGAAATACTCTCCGTGATAGGAGGGTTCGCGTGTCGATAGAGATGCGCGCAGGGCGGCGAGAGCATCGTCGGCGCGTGCGCCGCGATCAGTGAAGGGGGCTTCGAGCAACGCGAACTCCTCCTCGAGCGAACCGACGCCGAGACCGAGGGTCAGGCGTCCACCGCTGACCGTGTCGAGCGTGCCGTAGCGCTTCGCGATCTCCAGAGGATGGTGGTAGCCGAGGACGAGAACCTGGGTGACCAGTCGGATCCGGTCGGTGCGCGCTGCCAGGAAGCCGAGGGTCGCCAGCGGATCCCAGTACGTCCCACCGCGCGTCGCGGCCACGGGCGCCGGTACGGCGACGTGTTCACTGCAGGTGAGGTGGTGGAATCCCGACCGATCCGCGGTGACCGCGATCTGCGACAGTTCCTCGATGCCCGCGCCGGCCTCCCAGTCGCCGGAGGCCCCGGGGACCCGGGTGACGACCGGGCTGGTGATCCCGATGCGTACTGCCGGCATGCGGTTCGATCCGTCGGTCATACGCTCTCCTTCGTCGATCGGTCCGTCAGGAGTGTGCGCTCGGACGGGCTCGCGGAGCACGTCCGGTCCCGCTCGCCGATACACGACCAGTGAGGTACACGATCTCGTCGTCGACGGACCGGGAGGCGGCCTCGCGTTGCGCCTCTACCGTCCCGAGTCCTCCGAGGCCGCGCGCCCGGTCGTCGTGTTCGCGCACGGTGGAGGGTTCGTCTTCTGCGATCTCGACAGTCACGACGAGTTCTGCCGGTCGATGGCGGAGGCTGTCGGGGCCGTCGTCGTGTCCGTCGATTACCGCCTCGCCCCCGAACACCCTGCCCCGGCCGCGCACGACGACCTGTACGCCGCGCTCGAATGGACGGCCGCGACCGTCGCGTCGTACGGGGGAGACCCGGCGCGCATCGTGCTTGCCGGCGACAGTGCCGGTGGAAACCTCGCCGTGACCGTCGCGATCGCCACCTGCGACAGGGGCGGACCGGCGGTGCTCGGTCAGGCGTTGTTCTATCCGGTGATCGACGACGACTTCGACACCGAGTCGTACCGGAAGTACGGGGTGGGCTACTACAACTCCGCCGCGGCGATGCGGTGGTACTGGGAGCAGTACGCACCGGACGGCACCGACGATCCCCGCCTGATCCCCACCCGCGCCGAGTCGCTCGCCGGGCTGCCCTCGGCGGTCGTCGCCACCGCCGAACTCGATCCGCCGTGTTCGTCCGGCGACGACTACGCCGACCGTCTCGCCGCGGCCGGGGTGTCCGTGCAGCACCGCAGATTCGACGGCCTGTTCCACGGATTCCTGACCTTCCCCGCGTTGTCGCTCAGCGAGCCGGCGCGGCAGGAGGTGTGGAAGATGGTGCGCGCCCTGGTCGACGGGCCGGATCTCCCGGTGACCGGGACGAGCGGCTTCGCGTCCTGAGCAACTGTCCTAGCGTCCCGCAGACAACGACGAGAAGGAGACTGTCGATGGCGCCGACATCCGTACCGCCCGTGGCACCCGCCCAGGACACCACCGTCGACCTGCTCGTGATCGGGTCCGGTACCGGCATGGCCGCCGCACTCACCGCGCACGAGGTGGGACTGTCCGCCCTCCTCGTGGAGAAGTCGGCCTACGTCGGCGGATCGACCGCCCGTTCCGGCGGTGCGTTCTGGGTGCCGGCCAATCCGGTACTCACCGCGGCGGGAAGCGGCGACACCGTCGAGCGCGGCCACACCTACGTGCGGACGGTCGTCGACGGCACGGCGCCGGTCGAACGGGGCGAGGCCTTCGTCGACAACGGTGTCGCCACCGTCGAGATGCTCCAGCGCACCACCCCCATGAAGCTGTTCTGGGCTGAGGGCTACTCCGACTATCACCCCGAACTGGCGGGTGGTTCGGCGGTCGGCCGCAGCTGCGAGTGCCTGCCCATGGACCTGTCGGTCCTCGGTGAGGAGCGGGGTCGACTGCGTCCCGGCCTCATGGAGGCGAGCCTGCCGATGCCTACCACCGGTGCCGACTACAAGTGGATGAACCTCATGTTGCGCTTGCCGCACAAGGGTTTTCCGCGTATCTTCAAGCGGCTCGCACAGGGGGTCGCCGGTCTCGCCGTCAAGCGTGAATACGTCGCCGGTGGGCAAGCGATCGCCGCCGGCCTGTTCGCGGGTGTGCTGAAGGCCGGTGTGCCGGTGTGGACCGAGACGTCGCTGGTGCGTCTGCTCACCGACGGGGATCGTGTCACCGGTGCCGTCGTAGCGCAGAACGGACGTGAGGTGACGGTGACCGCTCGTCGCGGGGTGGTGCTTGCCGCGGGTGGGTTCGACCACGACATGGAGATGCGGCGCAAGTTCCAGTCCGAGCGTCTGCTCGACCACGAGAGCCTCGGGGCGGAGACCAACACCGGCGACGCGATCAAGGCAGCCCAGGAGGTCGGTGCCGATCTCGCCCTCATGGATCAGGCATGGTGGTTCCCCGCCGTCGCGCCGACCCGTCCGGGCAAGCCGCCGATGGTCATGCTCGCCGAGCGTTCGCTGCCCGGCTCGTTCATCGTCGACCAGACGGGACGCCGGTTCACGAACGAGTCGTCCGACTACATGTCGTTCGGACAGCTGGTGCTCGAACGCGAGCGTGCCGGCGATCCGATCGAGTCGATGTGGATCGTCTTCGACCAGAAGTACCGCAACAGCTACGTGTTCGCGGCCGGGGTGTTCCCGCGCCGGCCGCTCCCGGAGGCCTGGTACGAGGCGGGCATCGCCCACCGCGGCACCACCGCTGCGGAACTCGCGGCGTCGATGGGCGTGCCGGTGGACACCTTCGCCGCGACGTTCGGAAGGTTCAACGAGGACGCCGCGGCGGGAACGGATTCCGAGTTCGGACGTGGCGGCAGTGCCTACGACCGCTACTACGGTGACCCGACCGTCCAGCCGAACCCGAACCTGCGACCCCTCACGCACGGCCCGCTCTACGCGGTGAAGATGACGCTGAGCGATCTCGGCACGTGCGGTGGCGTGCGCGCCGACGAGCGGGCGCGGGTCCTCCGCGAGGACGGCAGCCCCATCGCCGGTCTCTACGCCATCGGCAACACCGCGGCCAACGCGTTCGGCCACCGCTATCCCGGTGCCGGTGCCACCATCGGGCAGGGCCTGGTCTTCGGGTACATCGCGGCACGCGACGCAGCATCGTCGGACGCACCGGTCGCCTGAGTGGACGATCCGAAAGGTAGGGAGGGCATGTGACGATCACGAACGGGGACGTCCGTTCCCTCCCGACCGTGCTGTCCCTCTGGGGAGCCGGGCCCCGCCTCGAAGACGGCCCGGTGGACGAAGTGGACATCGTGTTCTTCGCGCCACCCACCACCGAGGCGCTGGCCTGCCGGTCCCGCGACAACCGCGACGAGGCGTCCGGTCGGCTCGACCGGACACTCGGATACGTCGATGAGATCGGGCGGTTGGTCGCCGAGGTCTACGTGTCCGGATCGGCGCGTCCGGTCGGTGAGCACGGTGCGTCCGTCCCGCTCGCCGACGAACTGCTGCATTCGGTTGTCGAACGGTTCGACCTCGCCGATGTGCGGCGACTCCGGATGCGGTTCTACGGACATTCCGCGGGTCCCGGATCACAGACCTGGTCGGTGACCGTGTTGCAGCGTTACCGCACCGATCACGAGGACGTCGAGGACGTCGCGCTCATCGGCACGGATCCTTCCGGATCCGTCGTCGCTCGTGCCTGGGTGACCGTCGCAGCCGATCGCTGAAGAGCCGGCCGGACGTCGGGCGCACTCAGTACGGGTCGTAGCGGATGTTCTCGACCGGGGTGCCGGTCTCGATCAGCCGCTGAGCGGTGGTGCGCACCATGGCCGCCGGGCCACACACGAGCACCTGGTGGTCGCCGAACGCACCGTAGGACGTGACGACCTCGTCGACGCTGCCCTCGAGCAGTTCGTCGGGGTCGGGTCCGAACTCGTCGATGCGCGGGGCGATGCGATCGAACCAGGGGTCGGGGATGTCGGGGATCTCGAGGGTCTCCACGACCGGCACCACCGTCAGCCACGGCAGCGCCTCGGACAGGAGCATGAGCATGTCGGCGGCGTACAGGTCGCGCGGGTTGCGGGCGCCCGTGAACAGGAAGGTGCGGGGCGGATCCGGGTGACGCGCCGTGTCGAGGATCAGCGACCGCAGCGGCGCGAGGCCCGTGCCGCCGGCCACCATGATGACGATGCGGCCGGTGTCGTCGATGTGGAGGTCGCCGCCGCGGGCGGCGCCGATCTGCCACACGTCGCCCGGTTGGGTGTCGGCGACGATCGCGCCGCTCACCCAGCCACCCGGGACCGTGCGCACGTGGAACTCGAGCTTGCCGTCCAGCGACGGTGGCAGCGCGGGGGAGAGGCGACGCGGCAGCGTGGGACGCTGCGGCACGGCCACGTCGACGTACTGCCCGGGGCGGAAATCGACGATCGCGTCGTCGCATTCGAGACGCACGACGGCGAGGTCGCGCCGGAGCCGATGATGTTCGACGACGGTTGCGGTGACTGCCGTTTCGGTCTCGCTCGGTGACGGCGTGGCCGACTGCATGCGTGATCCCCCGGTGGTGTGCTGTGACGTGCCCAAGACTCTAGGCGAGAAGTCGCCGAAAAGGCAGGGTGGAACGTGTTTCAGTTTTCGGTCTCGGGCGGTTATCGTGACGAACGGCAGGTGATGGTCACCACAGCGGAGAACGCCAGCCGGTGACGTCACACAACGGACCGTCACAGAACACCGGAAGGACGACCATGCCCGAGGAGTACGCCGACCTCTACCGCCCCGCATTCACGCCCGATCTCCTCATCACCGCGCTCGACCGCAGCGCCGACCGGCCCGCCCTGCACCTCGGTGACGTCGTCCTCACCGGAGCCGAGATGCGCGCCGCCATCAGCCGGTTCCAGCAGGCGCTCGCGTCCGTCGGGGTCGGCCAGGGAACGGCGGTCGCGATGCTGTCCAAGAACCGGCCCGAGGTGCTCATCTCGATGGGCGCCACGATGGTCGCCGGCTGCCGCACCACGGCCCTGAACCCGATGGGCTCGCTCTCCGACCACCTGTACATCTCGACCGACGCCGAGATCGAGACCCTGATCTTCGATCCCCGCCACTTCGAGGAACGCGCAGCGGAGCTGCGCGAGCAGGTGCCGACCCTGAAGAACCTGTTCTCCCTCGGCCCGTCCTCGGTGGGCACCGACATTCTCGCCCTGTCCGAGGAGTTCACCGAGCAGCGCCTCGTGTCCGCGCCCGTCGACATCGAGGACACCTCCTCCATCGTCTACACCGGCGGCACGACCGGGAAGCCGAAGGGCGTGATGGGCTCGTTCCGTTCGGGCGCGGCCCTGAACCAGATCCAGATGGCCGAGTGGCAGTGGCCCGAGCAGCCGCGCTTCCTCGTGTGCACCCCGCTCTCGCACGCCGGTGCGGCGTTCTTCGTCCCCACGCTCCTGCGCGGCGGATGCCTCTACGTGCTGCCGCACTTCGATCCTGCGCTCGTGCTCGAAGCGATCGAGAAGCATCGCATCAACGCGACCATGCTCGTGCCGACGATGATCTACATGCTGCTCGACCATCCCGATTTCGACAGCCGCGACCTGTCGAGCATAGAGACCCTGTTCTACGGTGCGTCGGCGATGTCGCCGTCCCGCCTGCGCGAAGGGATCGAGCGGCTCGGCCCGGTCTTCTTCCAGTTCTACGGCCAGTCCGAATGCGGCATGACCATCTCGGTGCTGCGCAAGGAAGAACACCTCCCCGACGATCCGAGCCGCCTCGCGTCGTGCGGCCGCCCCGTGCCGTGGCTCGACGTCCGCCTGCTCGACGACGACCTGAACGAGGTGCCGCAGGGCGAACTCGGCGAGATCTGTGTGCGCGGCCCGCTCGTGATGAAGGGCTATCTGAACAAGCCGGAGGAGACCGCCGAGGCGCTGCGCGGCGGATGGCTGCACACCGGCGACGTCGCGCGCGCCGACAAGAACGGCTTCATGACGATCGTCGACCGCAAGAAGGACATGATCGTCACCGGCGGCTTCAACGTCTTCCCCCGCGAGATCGAGGACGTCATCTCGTCGCACCCGGCGGTCGCGTCCGTGGCCGTCGTCGGTGTGCCGGATACCAAGTGGGGCGAGGCCGTCAAGGCGTGTGTCGTGCTGCGCGACGGTCAGTCGGTGCCGGTCGAGGAACTGATCGAGAAGGTGCGTGCCGCAAAGGGTTCGGTGCACGCCCCCAAATCGGTCGACTTCCTCGACGCCCTGCCGTTGACGCCGCTGGGCAAGCTCGACAAGAAGACGCTGCGGGCGTCCTATCGCTGACCTCGTTCGCGTGGCGGTCGGTCCCGGCAACCGGTCGTGGTTGCCGGGACCGGCTGTTTGTCACCAGGACTCGTGGATTCGGAATGCCGCTGTCCTGCCTCACCACTGGTGCGCGACGTCCAGCACCACCCGTGAACCGCTACCGGGACCGTCGAGGGTGAACACCCGGAACGGCAGCCGGGCCCGTACCCCGACACCGAGGGTGGTCTGGCCTTCGAAACTGTTGGCCCACGCCACCTGTCGCAGGGTGCGGTATCCGCTCACGTCGACGACCTCGCGCCGGTTCGCCGGTACGTAGTAGGCGGGCGCGAGGACGACCACCTGGAGGTAGGCGCCTCCGCGCAGCGGGACCTCGAACCCCGATCCGTCCTCGTGGACGGCGGGGACGTAGCCGACGCGGTAACCCGCGGCCGGCCCGGCGAGATCGACGACGATCCGGTCGAAGCACTCGTGCCGTCCTGCCCGCACGGCGGTGAACGGCGAGGCGACCATCGTCGGGTTCACCTTGTCCAGCGAACCCCAGTGGATGCCGCAATAGGGCGTTGCGGCCGACGCGGTCGGGCCCGTCAGCCCGATCCCCGCGATGACGACGATCATCGCGAGCCACACGTGAATCCTGCTCATGTCCGTTCCTCTGTGTGTGGCTGATGATGGATCATCGCGAGGAGTGTGATCCGCGTTACATTTGAGGGTCGGGACGCTCCTCGACGAGGTCCTCGAAGGTCGTCTCCTTCAGCGACTCGAAGACCGGGGCGACCAGACGGTCGAGCATCGACGAGAACACTTCTGTACCGGCGAGTTCCCGCACCCCCAGCTCACCCGACGTCACCTGCTCGACGAGCTTCGCGAAGGCCGGGTCGCCCGTGGCATCGGCGATCGACCGCAATGACGTGACGATCTCGCGCGACAGGGTGGCATCGCCGCGCGCGACGTCGACGACGATCTCGGGTTCGTCCATGTCTTCTCGATTCCTGTGCGGCACCGTGGTGCTTAGACTGCGGGGAGGGTGGGGATCTCGATGTTCTCGATCTGTGTGAGGTGACCGACGAGCAATCCCATGGATCCCTGGACGGTCGTCCATACGGCGGTGTGGATGCTCATCGCTCGGCTCCACGAATCGGCGATGAGCTTGAGTTCCCGCAGTGAGGTGCCCGCCACCACCACGGAGGCGATGGCGCCGACCCCGGTCGCGCCGACGACACCCGCCGCGGCCCACTTGACGAGGGCGATGATTGCGGCATCCGTTATGACGGAGAGAATTTCGGCGAAGGCCTGGTTCAGTTCGTACATGGCCAGGGCTACCTGTTCGAGTTGCCTACCGATGCCGTGGACGGCCTGCGCCTGCTCGTCGAGAACGGCCGCGAGATCGGTGAGGTACAACCCTGCGGCGTGTGCGGCCGACCCACTCCAGGGGGCGACCGTGCCGTGGACCTCCTCGACGGCGGTCGCGTACTCGCGGTGGAAGGTGGCGAGTCTGTCGACAGCATCGCTCGCGCGCAGCACTGTCGCCCAATCCCCGGCGTAGTACTGGGCAGCCCATGCCCACGGATCGGTACCCACCACGAACTTGCACAGTTCGGCGACGTAGAAGCTCGGGGAGAGGTAGTACAAGCCGAGGGTGCGTTCGAGCAGGTCCGGTATGGGATCGGAGGCGGTGGGTTCGACAAGCGCTTCATCGGGACGGGCGCTCACCAGCCGACGTCCGGGTTCGTGCGCTCGAACTGTGTCGAAGTGGCGACTTCGGTGTCCTCGTACGTCCGTGCGGATTCGGTCATCGCCGTCGCAGCCCGGTCGGTGGCCACGCCCAGTTCCCCGTAGAGCGAGGTCAGCCGGGAGCGGACGGTATGCACACGCTCGGCGACGTCGAGGAAGACGAACCCCCCGATCTCGGGTGCCGTCAGCCATCGGTCTACGTAGCGGCGCGCGCTGTCGGCCTGATCGGCCAGATCCTGCAGATCGCGTGCCGCTGTGCGCAGATCGTCGGGATCCACGTGTAGATACGGTTGTGTCAAGACATCCCCCCTGTCGTGATCGGACGAGAGTGTAGGGCATGGCGACGCGCCTCCAGACGGCCCGCTACAGTGCTCGGCGTGAAACATGGGGGGATCACGAAATCGGACCGTGCACATGTGCGTTTCGAGTTGAAGTGCCGCGACGACGTGAAGTCGGCGCCGGATGGAGCATCGAACCCCCTGCTGACCGTGAAGGATCCACTTCCGCCCTTGTGTCCCGTGCACGGTGTGCCGGAGATCGAACGAGTGAGGACATGGGTCACCACGAGCCGGAAGGTTCGGCACACCCGTGGTCAAATTCGGATCCTCGGCACCGAGGCCGGAGCTCAGGCGAGCACCTGGCGCGCCCGCGCACAGCACGTACCGCGCCACATCTCGTTCGACGTGCCGATGTGTGCGCACTGTGTGCGGGTGGATCGGGTGGCGCGATGGGCGATCAAGTTGTTCCTGTTTGCCGGGTTGTTCTGTCTGCTCGCCGTGGTGAATATGGCGATCATCGGGTTGGGGCGTGAACATCCCGGCGTGGCGACACTGCTGGTGTTCGGTGCCATTCTCGTTCCGACCCCGGCGATCTTCGTCAGACAGATGCGTCAGGGCTGGTGGGGTTTCGAGGCTCCGATCGACGGGTCGGCCCTCGTTGTCGCGTACGCCCACCCGAATTTCGTGGCCGAGACGGAGAGGCGACGCGGCCGATAGATCCTCGGCTTTCACCGGGGAGGGCGGCCTGACATACTCCCTCGCATGGTGAACGGGGACGTCCAGCGGGTCGAGGTGCGGTTGGCAGTCGAATATCCGGGCTCGGGAGCGACGAGCACGCTCGGAGACGGTTCGATGCGACCGATCGATCCCATCCCCCCGATCTGCCCGCGCCACGGAGAGCCCGAGACCGGACGTGTCCGGGTGACGGTCGCGGCCGACGCATCGGAGCCCCGCCAGGGATCGAACCGGTTCGGTTCGGCGCTCGAGGCCGCCTACACGGTGCAGGTCGCCGCGGTGGACTGGCCCGTGTGTGCTCGCTGCGTCGCCGTCCGCACGCGCTGGCAGATCGCCGCCGCCGCGACCTGCACGGTCCTCGGCGTCATCTTCCTCGCGCTGGTGTTCGCGCTCGTGCAGGGCGCTCCCGAGATCTACGGTCTGGCGCTGCTCGGTGTCTTCGGTCTGTCGTTCCTCCCGATCTACGTCGCCCTGCGGGTGCTCGAGCCGAAGCGGGCCTCTCTGGGAATGTCCGTGGCCGAGGACGGTTCGGAACTCGTCATCTCGCAGGCGCATCCGGAGTTCGCGCGGGCGGTCGCGGCGCAGCGGATGTAGCCACCGTTCCCTTCTCCTGCGGCGTTGACTTCTGGACCGGCCGGTTCATACTCGAACCGGGGGTCGATCGTCTCGTTTCACAGGCAGGAGAAGTGCCGTGAAGATCGAACATTCCACTCCGGCGTCCACCCCGGAACTCGGATCCGAGGAGAAGAAATCTCTCGCCGTGCGGGCTCTGATGATGATGGCCGACGGTGATCGCAGCGTTTTCGGCGAGGTGCTGTCCGCGGACGCGGTCAATCGCGAAGCAAAGAGTGAACCGCCTCCCGCCAGAGTCCACGGACCCGACGGTTTCTTCGCGACTGCACTGTGGTTGCGCGAGGCCTTCGCGGACCTGAGGTTCGAGGTGAGGCACGTCGTGGAGGAGGACGGTCTCGTCGTCGTCGACTCCGTCATGTCGGCCCGGCACGAAGGTCCGTTCGTGACCTACGACGAGTACGGGCGCGTCGATCAGGTGTTCGCGCCCACGGGGAAGCGGTTCTCGGTGCGGCAGACCCATTGGCTGCGGGTGGCCGACGGCAAGATCGTCGAGCACTGGGCCGTACGCGACGACCTCGGAATGGCAAAGCAGGCCGGATGGGTGCCACCGAACCCCATCTCGCTGACGCGGAACGTTCTCGCAGCACGGAAGCTGCGCAAGCAGATCAGAGCGGGTCGAAGCTGATGTTCTGACGCGGGGTGCCCGCCGCCGACAGCGCGTACAGCGTCGTGCGGATCATCGACGGCGACCCGGCGATCTGGATCTGACGGTCGGCCCACGTGCCGAACTGCCCGGCGACCTTACCGAGTTTGCCGTACATCGGCCGGTTGAGGCCGGTGGGCGGTTCCTTCGCGGGAACCGGGTGCCACCAAGGGTTCTCCTTCTCCTCGAGCACCGGCACGATGGTCAGCCACGGGTTGGTCGTGGCGATCTGCCACAGGGTTTCGAGGTCGTAAAGGTCGCACGGATACTTGCCCCCGTAGAACAGGTGGACGCGCGGGTTGTCGCCGCGCATCGCCATCTCCATGATCTGGGCGCGCATGGGTGCGAGACCGGTGCCGGACGCGATCATCAGCACGTCCCGGCCGCTCTCGCGGTCGACGTGCAGGCCACCGAGCGGTGGGCCGATCGTCCACCGGTCGCCGACCGCGGTCTCGCCGACGAGCGCGGGGCTCACCCATCCGGTGGAGACCCGTCGAACGTGGAATTCGATCTGCCCGTACGGATTCGGCGGGATCGCTGCCGACAGGTACCGCCACATGTGCGGGCGCTGCGGGATCTGCACGCTCATGTACTGGCCCGCGTAGTAGGGGATCGAGCTGTCGGCCTCGAGCCGGATGATGGCCAGATCGGGGAGCACGCGTTCGTGGCCGACGACGGTGGCCCCCCATGAGGCAGGCAGGTCGTCGGTGGCCGCGGCGGTCGCCATCGTCTCGACGACTCCGTCGACGACCTCGGCCCAGGTGCGTTCGAGCGCGGCCGTCCACAGGATCAGGGGAGTGCATTCGCGGACCGCGGCGAGCAGTGCGTTGCCCGCGACGCGGTAGTGCAGCGGCTCGACCCCGTACTTACGGTGGTCGCGCGCGAGCTGGGCGAGGAACCTGTCGACGGTGCCCGGTTCGTGGAGGCGGGCGACGACCCAGCCGACCGCGGTCGCGAACCGCTGTCGCATCGACTCCATGCCGGCGGGGAACAGTGAGCGGATGCCGGTGGACTCGCTCCACATGGCGTTGTAGAACGCCGTCGCGAACCGTTCGGCTCCGGTGGGGGTGGCGATGATCGACGCGAAGCTGAGCTGAACCCGGGCGATGGCGAAAGCCTCCACGCCATCCTCCCTGTATCCGTGCTGCGCGAACGCCGCCACTGTAGTCGGTTGCAGGGCGCCCGGCCACCGACCACGGGGTCCGTCACAACCTGCGAGCGGTTTGTGAACAGAATCACTATACTCAGGAAAGTTGAGTGGAACAAACTCAACTTATGATCCGTTGAAGAATTCGACATCACCGAGACCTGTCCGAGGCAGGGAATCGGCTGCAGAATCGACATGGGGCACTCGCCTGCGCGTGGGGTGCACCGAGAAAGAAAGGGGCGCGCAGTGGACTCGTTCAATCCGACGACCAAGACCCAGGCCGCACTCACCGCTGCACTTCAGTCGGCGTCCGCTGCGGGCAACCCGGAGATCCGTCCGGCACACCTGCTCGTGGCACTGCTCGACCAGACCGACGGCATCGCCGGCCCGCTGCTCGAAGCGGTGGGCGTCGACCCGGCCGCGGTGCGCAGGGAAGCCGAGGACCTCGTCCGTCGTCTTCCGCAGACCAGCGGGGCGACCACCACACCGCAGCTCGGGCGTGAGGCGATCGCGGCCATGACCGCGGCACAGAAACTCGCCACCGAACTCACCGACGAATTCGTCTCCACCGAGCACGTCCTCGTCGGCCTCGCCGGTGGCGACTCCGATGTCGCGAAGCTCCTCGCCGGGCACGGCGCAACGCCGGCCGCCCTGCGCGACGCCTTCACGACCGTCCGCGGCAACCGCCGCGTGACCTCCGCCGATCCCGAGGCCAGCTATCAGGCCCTGGAGAAGTACTCCACCGATCTGACGGCGCGGGCGCGTGAAGGCAAGCTCGACCCGGTCATCGGTCGCGACAACGAGATCCGCCGTGTCGTCCAGGTGCTCTCCCGCAGGACCAAGAACAACCCGGTCCTCATCGGTGAGCCAGGCGTCGGTAAGACCGCCATCGTCGAGGGCCTCGCCCAGCGCATCGTCGCCGGGGACGTGCCCGAGTCGCTGCGCGGCAAGACCGTCATCTCGCTCGACCTCGGCTCGATGGTCGCGGGCGCGAAGTACCGCGGCGAGTTCGAGGAACGCCTCAAGGCCGTGCTCGACGAGATCAAGGAATCGGCCGGGCAGATCATCACCTTCATCGACGAGCTCCACACCATCGTCGGCGCCGGCGCGACCGGCGAGTCGGCGATGGACGCCGGCAACATGATCAAGCCGATGCTCGCCCGCGGTGAGCTGCGGCTGGTCGGTGCCACGACCCTCGACGAGTACCGCAAGTACATCGAGAAGGACGCGGCCCTCGAACGTCGTTTCCAGCAGGTCCTGGTGGGGGAGCCGAGTGTCGAGGACACCGTCGGCATCCTGCGCGGCCTCAAGGAGCGCTACGAGGTGCACCACGGCGTGCGCATCACCGACTCCGCGCTCGTCGCGGCGGCGACGCTGTCCGACCGGTACATCACCTCGCGCTTCCTACCCGACAAGGCGATCGACCTCGTCGACGAGGCAGCCTCGCGCCTGCGGATGGAGATCGACTCGCGTCCCGAGGAGATCGACACCGTCGAACGCGTCGTCCGTCGCCTCGAGATCGAGGAGATGGCGTTGCAGAAGGAGAGCGACGAGGCCTCGAAGGAACGCCTCGAGAAGCTGCGCGCCGAACTCGCCGACGAGCGGGAGAAGCTCAACCAGCTCACCACGCGCTGGCAGAACGAGAAGACCGCGATCGACTCCGTGCGGGAGATCAAGGAACAGCTCGAATCCCTGCGCGGTGAGGAAGAACGCGCCGAACGCGACGGCGACCTCGGCAAGGCCGCCGAGCTGCGCTACGGCCGCATCCCCGAGCTGGAGAAGAAGCTCGAGGCGGCAGCCGCCGCGTCGGGTACCACCGCCGGTGGCGACCTGATGCTCAAGGAGGAGGTCGGCCCGGACGACGTCGCCGACGTCGTCGCGGCATGGACCGGCATCCCCGCCGGCCGCATGCTCGAGGGCGAGACCTCCAAGTTGCTGCGGATGGAGGACGAACTGCGCAAGCGGGTCGTCGGCCAGGACGTCGCGGTGCAGGCCGTCTCCGACGCGGTGCGTCGTGCACGTGCCGGTGTCGCCGACCCGAACCGTCCGACGGGGTCCTTCCTGTTCCTCGGCCCGACCGGTGTCGGCAAGACGGAGCTGGCGAAGGCGCTCGCCGACTTCCTGTTCGACGACGAACGCGCCATGGTGCGGATCGACATGTCCGAGTACAGCGAGAAGCACTCGGTGGCACGCCTCGTCGGTGCGCCTCCGGGCTACGTCGGCTATGAGGCCGGCGGTCAGCTGACCGAGGCCGTGCGGCGTCGCCCCTACACGGTGGTGCTGTTCGACGAGGTCGAGAAGGCACACCCGGACGTCTTCGACACGCTGCTGCAGGTGCTCGACGACGGTCGTCTCACCGACGGCCAGGGCCGCACGGTCGACTTCCGCAACACCATCCTGATCCTCACATCGAACCTCGGTGCGGGTGGCGATCGGGAGCACATCATGGCGGCGGTGCGGGCGGCGTTCAAGCCGGAGTTCATCAACCGGCTCGACGACGTCGTGATCTTCGACCCGCTCTCGGAGGAGCAGCTCGAGAAGATCGTCGACATCCAGCTCGACCAGTTCGCCGACCGCATGTCGGCGCGGCGACTGACACTGGATGTCTCGAGCACCGCGCGGTTCTGGCTGGCGGTGCGCGGCTACGACCCGCAGTACGGTGCACGTCCGTTGCGCCGCCTGATACAGCAGGCGGTCGGCGACCAGCTCGCCAAGAAGCTGCTCGCCGGTGAGATCAAGGACGGAGACACCGTCCACGTGGGCGTCAGCGAGGACGGCGACCACCTCGTGATCAGCGCCTGACGGCGCCCGTGCGCGGCCTCGGTGGCAGGAGCCGCCGGGGCCGCGCGCGCCTACTCTGGAAGGCGCTATGAAGAATCCCCAGGATCCGCGCACCCCGCAGGAACGGGCCTACGCACTCGACGAGTCGTCGAACGGGACGGACCCCGACGCGACCCGCGTGCTGCACACCGACGACGCGACCGAGGCGTACGGGCGGCCGGTCACCAACCCGACGGTCGCGTACACCCGCTACGAGCAGTGGGGCGCGCAGGGGAGCGAGTACCAGCCCACCCAGGCCTATCCCTCCCCGCAGGGTCCTCCGTCGCAACAGCCGTATCCGCCTCAGCCGGGCTACCCGCCCCCGCACGGCTATCAGCCCACACAGGTGCTCCCCGGATACGACCCCGGTAACCCGCAGACGGCGATGAACCCGGGACCGGGAACGCGGGGGCACGGAATCCCCGGGCAGCCACCCACGGGTCCGGCGCCCGGCACGGATGCCGGGAAGCCGCGCGGCCCGCGCTGGGGACTGATCACGCTCGCCGCGGTGGTCCTCATCGCGCTCGGCGGCACCATCGGGTTCCTGCTCAGCCGGCCCGACGACTCCACCTCGCGGGTCGCGTCGGATCGCGCCCCGGCCACCGTCGCGCCCCCGCCGACGGCGACTCTCCCGCCGGCACCCGAACCGACCACACCGGGACTGCCGCTCGACCGGATCCCCGGCGGACTCGGCGAGGTCATGGGCGACGCGGGCGCGGTCGTGGGCACGATCACCGCTAACGACGGCGGCAGCATCACCCTCGGCGTCATCGGTGGTTCGACGGTCACCGTCGTCCTCACCCCCGACACCGAGATCATCACCCTGACCGGCGACACCGCCGAGAGCCTCGAGGTCGGAGCGACCGCCGTGGCGACCGGCAGTGCCGTCGAGCAGGGACGGATGACCGCCGAGACCGTCGTCAGCGCGTCCCTCCCATCCTTCGGTGGTTCGGGCCGCTGACCCGCTAGGCTGACTCGACGATGACTGCCATGTGGTTCTCTCTGGCCGCGGTCGCACTGCTGGGTGCGGTCGCGCTGCTCTACGTCGACCGGACGCGGCGAGAACAGTCGGGTCGTATCCGGGAGATCTGGGCCAAAGCGCAGGGCTACAAGTACACCTCCGCCGAGGACCACCTGCCGTCCACCTGGCACCGCGCGGCGCTCGCCAAGCAGGAATATCTCGGCGCGATCGACATCGTCCGTGGGGTTCGCCGCGGCGAGGAGTTCGTCCTGTTCGACATCGAGGAGACCGCGACGATCATCGCGGTCCGGCGCAAGGTCGGCTCCGACGTCGACATCGATCTGCGGCTCAAGTCGACGCCGCCGCCGAAGGACCCCGACATGAACCTGCTCGGTTCGATCGGCCCGCGCATCGTCTTCGCCACCGACCTCGAGATCGCGCGACGCGTGTGCGACCAGCGGATGGTCGCGTTCACCGAGTCCATCCCCGACCACGTACAGATGCTGTGGAGCGAAGGCGAGTGGACGCTCGGCTCGATCCCCGTCGGCAGCTCCGGACGCGAATGGGACTCGGCCATCGAGACCGTCGCGCGTTTGTCGGGCATCCTCCACGTGCTGCCGCCCGTCGTGGAACCCGAGGAACTGGACCGGGGTTCGCAGGATCCGGGCCGGCCCTCCGCCCGTCACTGAGGCGGAACGCCGAGGATTGTCACTGAGGCGGAACGCCGAGAATTGTCACTGAGGCGAAACGCCGAGAATTGTCACTGAGGTAGATCCTCGGGAGGTGGTCGCGCGCGTCGCGTGTCGTTAGTGTGGCGGCCATGACTTCCGTCCGCCCCGTCGCGCTCGTGACCGGACCCACCTCGGGAATCGGTGCGGGTTTCGCCCGCACCCTCGCGAGTCGCGGTTACGACCTCGTGCTCGTCGCCCGCACCCGTCCCGCCCTCGACGAACTCGCCGCCGAGCTGAAGCAGAAGTTCGGGGCGGCATCGGAGATCATCGTCGCCGATCTGGCGGCCGTCGACGGTCGCGATCTCGTCGTCGAACGCCTCGGTCGCGGTGTCGAGATGCTCGTCAACAACGCCGGCTTCGGCACGACCGGCGAGTTCTGGACCGCCGATCCGGGCCTGCTGCAGGCGCAGCTCGACGTCAACGTCACCTCGGTCGTCGCGTTCACCCGCGCCGCGCTCCCGTCGATGATCGAGGCGGGCAGGGGCGACATCGTCAACGTCGCGAGCGTGGCCGGTCTGCTGCCCGGTCGCGGTTCCACCTACTCCGGCAGCAAGGCCTATGTCGTGTCGTTCACCGAAGGGCTGGCCGGTGGCCTCGCCGGCACGGGCGTGCGGGTGCAGGCACTGTGCCCCGGCTTCGTGCGCACCGAGTTCCATCAGCGTGCCGGGATCGACATGTCGTCCACCCCGAACCTGATGTGGCTCGACGTCGACGAGGTGGTGCGCACTTCGCTCGCCGACCTCGACAAGGGCAAGGTCCGCAGCATTCCGGGGCTGCAGTACAAGGTGCTCGCCACGGCGGGACGACTGGTGCCGCAGAACCTCGTGCGGAAGCTGACCAACACCTTCGGCAACGGTCGCGGCCGGACCTGATCGGCTGCGGCCGCGACAGCACCCGATCGCCACGGACGAACTGACGGCGGGCGTTGCCAGATCACGGTACGGATACACCGCGCAGGACACGCCGGGTGCAGTCTTCGACGCGGTTCGTGCGCTCGGTACATTTCTGCGCGTGACGTCTGTGGCTGTGGTGCTCTGTGTTGCTGTCGTGGTTGCGGTGGTGCTGTGGTTGCGCGCAGGCGTGCGCCGTCTTCAAACGTTGCAGCAACGCCACCGGGAGAGCCTGCGCCTGCTCCTCCACGAGCTCGACGACCGCTACGATCTCGTGCCCGCGCTCATCGCGGCGTCGGCCGGCGCCGGTGTAGAACGTGAGCGCATCCGGCCCGTCGTCGGCGCCCGCTCGCTCGCCATCGGTGTGCGCGACCAGCGCCTGGGTCTCACCGAACGCGCCGGTGCGGAGAACGCGCTGTCGGCGACGCTCCACGAGCTGATCGGTGGACTCGGAGGGGTCAACCACTCGCCGTTCATCCGGGTCGCCCGGGAACTGCAGACCCGCGAGCAGCGCATCGCCGGAGCCGTCCGCGTACACAACGACCTCGGTGGCGCACTGAACACCGCGGTCGGCGGATTCCCCACCTCGCTGTTCGCGAAGCTCGCGGCCGTCGGACCTGTCGTGCTGTTCGAGGCGCCCACGCCCGTCGCCGCATCCGAGCCGGCCCGCAGGCACGAGACCGTCGATGCGAAGGTTGTCGAGAACGACGTCCGGTCGGAGTCCGAGGCGACCTCCGACACCGTCGCTGCCTGACCTGCGACCCGCAGCGACTAGGCTCGTTCCCCGACACGAGCGCGACCGCACCGGCGTCGCGCCGCCGAACGACGGGTGAGGACGCAATGAGTGACCGCGACGAACTGGCAGCACTGGTACGCGAGCTGGCGGTGGTACACGGCCGCGTGACCCTGTCGTCCGGTAAGGAAGCCGACTACTACGTCGACCTGCGCCGCGCGACCTTGCACCACAAGGCCGGCCCGCTCATCGGCACGCTCCTGCGCGAACTCGTCTCCGACTGGGACTTCGACGCCGTCGGAGGCCTGACCATGGGTGCCGACCCCGTCGCCCTCGCCGTCATGCACGCCCCCGGCCGGCCCATCGACGCCTTCGTCGTCCGCAAGGCCGCCAAGGCCCACGGCATGCAGCGGCAGATCGAGGGACCGGACGTCACCGGCAAGCGCGTGCTCGTCGTCGAGGACACCACCACCACCGGCAACTCGCCGCTCACCGCCGTCAAGGCGCTGCGCGATGCCGGCGCGATCGTCGTGGGTGTCGCGACCGTCGTCGACCGCGCGACCGGCGCCGACGAGGTCATCGCCGCCGAGGGCGTCGAGTACCGTTCCCTGCTCGGCCTCGCCGACCTGGGTCTGGACGACAAGTAGCCGCGTGGGGGCGCGGGTCCGGCAGACCGTCACGCATCTCGCGGACGGCCGGGAACTGATCTATTTCGACGACACCGAGCCGTTCGTCTCCGGTGCCGCGACCCGCGACCTCCGCGACCGCCGCGACCTGCCGCCGGTCGCGGCGACCTCCGAGATGCGCGGCGACCCGCTGACGGGGGAGTGGGTCACCTTCGCGGCCCACCGCATGGACCGTACCTTCCTGCCGTCGGCCGTCGACTGCCCGCTGTGCCCGAGCAGGGCGGACGTGTGTACCGAGATCCCGGCCGACGACTACGACGTCGTCGTGTTCGAGAACCGTTTTCCGTCGCTCGGGGCGCCGTCGGCCGGTGAGGATCTCGTCGACGACGAAGGTCTGTGGCCGCGACGACCGGCGACCGGCCGCTGCGAGGTCGTCGCGTTCACCCCCGACCACGACGCCCGATTCGCCGACCTCTCCGTGCCGCGGGCGCGCACCGTCATCGATGCGCTCGCCGCCCGCACCGCCGCGCTGTCGAAGCAACCGGATGTCGAGCAGGTCTTCTGCTTCGAGAATCGCGGCGTGGAAATCGGTGTGACACTGCAACATCCACACGGGCAGATCTACGCCTACCCGTTCGTCCCACCGCGCTCACGCGCCCTGCTCGACCGCGCCCGTGAGTATCGGCAGCGGACCGGCAGGTCGCTGCAGGGCGCCATCCTCGACGCCGAACGACGCGCGGGCACCCGACTGGTGGTCTCCGGCGACGCGTGGTCGGCCTATGTCCCCGCCGCGGCACGCTGGCCCGTCGAGGTGCACCTCGTCCCGCACCGCGACATCCCGGATCTCGCCGCCCTCGACGAACACGAACGCGACGAACTCGCCGCCGTCCAGCGCGACCTTCTCGGCCGCGTCGACCGGTTCTTCCCCGGCGTCGACCGCGCCCCCTACATCGCTGCCTGGCACCAGGCGCCGGTCGGTGCACCTCGCGGGGACATGCGGCTGTTCTGCCAGATCTTCTCGTTGCGGCGGGCCCCGGACAAGCTGAAATATCTCGCAGGGTCCGAATCCGCGATGGGCGCGTGGATCAGCGACACCACCCCCGAACGGATCGCCGAACGCCTGCGTGAGGTGGCGCCATGACGCTCGCAGAGACCGCCCGCGCACTGTTCGCGACCGAGTTCGGCACCGAACCCGAGGGCTGCTGGTGCGCCCCCGGGCGCGTCAATCTCATCGGCGAGCACGTCGACTACGCCGGGGGTCTGTGTCTGCCGATGGCGATCCCGCAGATCACCGTCGTCGCGGTGCGTCGGCGCTCCGATCATGTACTGCGCGTGCGCAGTTCCGGTTTCGACGGCGTCGACCTGGATCTGCGCGACCGGCACGTCGACGGCTGGGCCGCCTACGTCGCCGGCGTGATCTGGACGCTCGACCCGCCGGGATTGACCGGTGCGGACATCGCGGTCGCGTCGGACGTGCCCGTCGGAGCGGGACTCTCGTCGTCCGCGGCGCTCGAGACGTCGGTCGCGGTGGCGCTCGCCGACCTGTGCGGGCTGCCCCTCGGCGACGACGGCCGTGATCGACTCGCCGCGGCGTGTGTGCGCGCGGAGAACGATTACGCCGGTGCCCCCACCGGTGGGCTCGACCAGCGGATCGCCCTCCACGCACGTCCGGGCCACGCGCTGCTCCTCGACTTCGCCGATGGCAGCAGCGAACACATCCCGTTCGACGCGGAAGCCCGCGGGCTGACCGTGCTGGTCGTCGACACCGGGACCGGGCACGAGCTCGCCGACGGACAGTACGGACAGCGTCGCCGTGAGGTCGAAGACACCACCCGGTTCCTCGGCGTGGATAGCTTGCGCGACGCCTCGTCGGCGGACCTGATCGACGATCCCGTCCTACGTCGCCGCGCCCGGCACGTGATCGACGAGATCGCCCGCGTTCAGAAGGCTGCGGCGTTGCTGCGGGCAGGGCGGATCCGGGATCTCGGACCATTGCTCGATGCGTCGCACCGCTCGTTGCGCGACGATTTCGAGGTCAGCTGCCTCGAACTCGACACCGCAGTCGACGCGGCCGTCGCTGCCGGTGCACTCGGCGCCCGGATGGTGGGCGGCGGTTTCGGCGGGTCGGCGATCGCGCTGTGCGAGGACGACCGCGTGGACTCGGTGCGGAAGGCCGTCGCCGACGCCGCTGTGCAGCGCGACCTGCCGGCGCCGACCTTCCTGCGCGCCACGGCGTCCGGCGGTGCGCGCCGCTGCTGAAGCTTGCGGGACGATCGATGCAGCCGGGTACTGTGCGCGCATGGGTTGGTTCAGTCGCAAGAGGTGGGGCGTCGAGCACGCGGTGTTCGCGGCGGCGTCGGCCGCCACCGTCGTCGGGGGAGTGTCGGGGAACGAGAAGTTGCAGCAGATCGCCAAACCGCTCATCGCACCCGCGCTCGCCGTGCGGGTGCTGCGCCGCTCCCGCGACACCGATCGCGCCGACACCGCCCTGCTTGTCGCAGGTCTCGCAGCCGCCACCCTCGGTGACATCGCCATGATCCGCTCCGACGAGGACCGCCGGATCCTGAGCGGTGCAGCCTGTTTCGGTGTCATGCAGACCGCCTACTCGAGCATCCTCGTCCGGCGCGGTGCGCGGGTGTCGAAGCCGGTCGCGGTGCAGCGTGCCGGTGCCCTGGCCGGTGCGGCCGGTCTGCTCGCCGTCCGCAACCGCTCGGTGGCCGCGCCGCTGACCGGATACGGCGCCCTGCTCGCCACCACTGCGATCCTTGCCGGAGACCCCGCCCTCGCACCCGGTGCGCGAGTGCGCGCAGGGCTGGCCGTGCCGGGTGCCGACAGGCGTAGTCGGCTCGGTCTCGGCGGCCTGATCTTCACGCTGTCCGACGGATCGATCGTGGTGCGCCGCACCCTGCTGAAGGACGAGAAGATGCGCGCGGCAGCGGAAGGGTTCGTGCTCGCCACCTACACCGTGGCCCAGCTGTTGCTCGTGGAAGGGCTCCTTGCTCTCACGAGCCGGAACAGTCAGGGATAGAGGACGATCCGGTCGCGGTCGAGCGGGTCCACCCAGATGCTCACGACCTCCCCGGGCGCGTAGCGCTGCAGGTTGCGACGGTCGACCTCGTAGACGACCGTGCCGCGATAGGACTCCGAGCCGGGCACCGTGAGCTCGAGATCGAGCCGGGTCAGCTGACCGGTCGAGGTCAGATCGAGCGGGGTCGCGGAACGGATGGTCGCCCATCCCTCGTACCCTTCGCGTTCGATACGGCGCATGACCTTCGAGCGGCGACCCGCGAGCGCCATCGACAGACCGAGCACGGTGCCGTACAGGCAGACGAGGAAGACCACCTGGAAGCCCTCGGTGCCGGGTTCGGAGATCGGCAGGAGCAGGTGCATCCACAACGCGAGAACGACGACATATCCCACGGTGACGAACGCGACGGTGGCAACGATACGACGATTCACAGCTCCTCCGATCCCAGCCTATCCCCGCTGTGCGCCGTCGGCTCCCGCCCGTGACTAGGGTGATGCCATGTCTGCTCCCAGCGTGGTGATCACCGGAGCCGCCGCCGGTATCGGCCGCTCCACAGCTCTGTTCTTCGCCCGTCACGGTTACCGCGTCGGCGCCTTCGACATCGACACCGCGGGGCTCGCGAGCCTCGCCGAGGAGGGCGCCTCGGTCACCGCGGGGCAGATCGCCACCGGTGCCCTCGACGTCACCGACACCTCCGCGTGGACCCGCGTACTCGAGGAGTTCTGCACCGACGGCCGGCTCGACGTCCTCGTCAACAACGCCGGGCTGCTGTCGTCCGGGCCGTTCGAGGACACCCCGGCGAGCCGGCACCGGCAGCTCGTCGACGTCAACGTCACCGGTGTCGTCCTCGGCTGCCACGCGGCCTTCCCGTATCTCCGCGACACCCCCGGCGCGCACATCGTGAACATGTGCTCGGCGTCGGCGCTCTACGGACAGCCCGAGCTCGCCACCTACAGCGCCACCAAGTTCGCGGTGCGCGGCCTGACCGAAGCACTCGAACTCGAGTGGGCCCGCCATGACATCAAGGTGCAGGCGTTGTGGCCGCTGTTCGTCGACACGAACATGGTCGACGGGATGGACATCGGCTCGCGACGCTCCCTGGGCGTGAACCTCGGCGCCGACGACGTCGCCCGCGCGGTGTTCGACGCGACTCGTCCCACGCGGCGCTCGGGACGGGTGCATCGGCCCGTGGGCCGGCAGGCGACCGTGCTCGCCACGCTCGCCCAGGTGTCGCCCGGATGGATGAATCGCCTGGTGAACCGGCGCCTGACCGGCCACTGACGCCGCTCGATAGAGTGACACCCGCACGTCGTCGGGAAGGGTGTTGCGTGAGAATTCGGATGTGGCCGGTCGCAGTCGTCGCGGGTGTGGCACTGTTCGTCGCAGGATGCGGAGGCTCCGCGGACGGGCCGGAGGCCGACTCCGGAGCGACGTCGACGACGACCTCCGCGGCTGCCTCGACGACCCCCTCCACGACGGTCGCTGCGAGCACCACCGAGGAGGCGACCCCGTCGACGACCGAACCGGCTCCCGAGCCGGAGACCTCCCCGGAGGAACCGGCTCCGCTCGCGCAGGTCGAGTACCAGCGCAACGAGTCGTACTACTTCAGCAGCCCCGACGGCACCTTCGAATGCGGCATCGTCCGGCTGCCCACCCGCACCGAGGCGGGCTGCGAAGGACCGACCGATCCGATCCCGCCGCGCCCCGAGGACTGCATGGTCAACTGGGGACTCGGCATCCGCGTACAGGACTCCGGAGAAGGCGAGTTCGTGTGCTCGGGCGGACCGGTCTACCTCTCGCCCGACGGGGCGAGCCCCGTCCTGCCGCCGGGATCGTCGTTGTCGCAGCTCGGCTATACGTGCGCCACCACCGCAGCCGACGTGACGTGCACCAACGACGCCACCGGCCACGGTTTCCGTGTCGCAGCAGGTTCGAACGAGACGTTCTGACGGTGACCGACACGCGTTCCGAACCGGCCGTCGAGGACGTGGCGGGCCCCACCGAATGGGGTGAGCACCCGCACGGCGTCGGACCGTGGATCGAGGAGTTCGGCACCGAGCCGCCCACCGACCCGCGCTACGACCCGGAGCTGCTCGCCAACGGCGACCGGCGCAACGTCGTCGACGCCTACCGCTACTGGAACCGCGAGGCGATCGTCGCGGACATCGACCGTCGCAGGCACCCGCTGCACGTGGCCATCGAGAACTTCGCCCACGACGCGAACATCGGGACGGTCGTCCGCACCGCCAACGCGTTCGCCGTGGGCACCGTGCACATCGTCGGACGACGCCGGTGGAACCGGCGCGGAGCGATGGTCACCGATCGCTACCAGCACCTGCTCCACCACCCCGACGTCGACGCGCTCGTCGCGTGGGCGGCCGAACAGGACCTCGAGATCGTGGCGGTGGACAACACCCCCGGCTCGGTCCGGTTGGAGACGGCGACCCTGCCGCACCGCTGCCTGCTGCTGTTCGGGCAGGAGGGTCCCGGCGTCACCGAAGCGGCCCGCAACGTCGCGTCGATGACGGTCTCCATCGCCCAGTTCGGCTCCACCCGATCCATCAACGCGGGTGTCGCCGCGGGGATCGCGATGCACGCGTGGATCAGGCAGCACGCCGATTTCTCGGACGCCTGGTAACACCTGCCCCGCATTCCGGGATGAAAGTCGCGCGGACCGTCGTCGGGACGGCCGCCGGTCGGGCAGTGTGGAGGGTGATGAACACCGCAGCAGGACAGCGTTCGGACGGAGTCGAAGCCGCCCGGTGGTCGCAGCGGGCCGACGCCGCAGAGGGTGCGATCGTCTCGCGGCACATCCGTCGTCTCTGGGCCCTGCCCGGCACCGCGCTCGGGGTGGTCGGATGGCCCGCCGTCCGACGTGAGCGACTGTTCCTCTCCTGGCACTACTGGTGGCAGGCGCACCTGATCGACACCGCCGTCGACGCCGCCGAGCGCGACGCCACACCGCGTCGCCGGCGCCGCGTCGTGCGGCTCGCCCGCACCCACCGCATCCGCAACCTCACCGGCTGGACCAACAACTACTACGACGACATGGCGTGGCTCGGCCTGTCGCTGGAACGGGCCGAACGGCATCTCTACGTCGACCACCGCGGTGCGATCGCGACCCTCGTCGACGAGCTCCTCGACGCCTGGCAACCCGAACGCGGCGGCGGCATCCCGTGGCGTCGCCGGGACAACTTCTTCAACGCCCCCGCGAACGGTCCCGCGGCGCTGCTGCTCGCCCGCACCGGCAAGGTCTACCGCGCCGAGGAGATGGCCGACTGGATCCACGACGTGCTGCTCGACCCCGAGACGGGTCTCGTCCTGGACGGCATCCGCGACGGCGTGCACGAACGCGCGATCTACAGCTACTGCCAGGGTGTGACGCTCGGTCTCGAGACCGAACTCGCCCTGCAGCTCGACGACCCCCGGCATCGCCGCAGGGTCCACGCGCTCGTCGCCGCAGTCGACGACCACCTCACCGAACGCAGTGTCGTCACCGGCGGGGGAGGGGGCGACGGGGGACTGTTCAACGGGATCCTGGCCCGCTACCTCGCGATGGTCGCCACGACACTGCCCGTCGTCGACCGCGACGACATCCGCGCCCGCAACGTCGCGGCACGGATCGTGCTGGCGTCGGCGGAGGCCGCCTGGGAGAACCGGCTGCAGGTCGAGGAGCTGCCGGTCTTCGGCCGCGACTGGTCGCGGCAGGCGCGGCTACCCGGCCTGGGCACCTCGGTCGCGCGGTTCGCGGGCGGCACCGTCCGCGAGTCGGCCGTCGCCGAACGTGACATGTCGGTGCAGCTCGGCGGGTGGATGCTCATGGAAGCGGCCTACGCTGTCGCGGCCTCGCGGTCCTGAAACGGAAGAAGGTGGATTCCGACCCGTTCGTTCGACGGGCGGAAGCCACCTTCTGTGGTGCCAGGTTCGTTCCTACGTGCTCTCGATGCGGTTGATCGGCATCGTCGCGGCCTCGGCGGCCGGCGCCTCACCGTTCTTGGCCGCACGACGCGAGTTGAGCACGCGCTTGCCGACCTCCGTGATGATCGGGATCACCGAGACGAACACGATGCCCAGGAAGATGATGTCGATGTTGTCGGCGATGAAGCTGATCTGTCCCAGCAGGTAGCCGAGCAGCGTCACGCCGGCGCCCCACACGATGCCGCCGATGATGTTGTAGGTGATGAACACGCGGTAGGGCATCTTCGCGGCGCCCGCGACGAGCGGGGCGTAGGTGCGCACGATCGGCACGAAACGTGCCAGGAAGATCATCGCGGGTCCGTGGCGCAGGAAGAAGCGGTGCGCTTCGTCGATGTAGGCCTGCTTGAAGAGCTTCGAGTCCGGCTTGAACAGCCTGGTTCCGCCCTTCGCGCCGATGAGATAGCCGACCTGGTCGCCGAGGACCGCCGCGATGGGGATCGTCACCATCAGCACCCACAACGGGGCGAACGGTTCGACCTCCGCCGACTTGGCCGCCGCGATCAGGCCCGCGGTGAACAGCAGCGAGTCGCCGGGCAGCAGCGGGAACAGCAGACCGGATTCGATGAACACCACGAGCAGCAGCCCGATGAGCATCCAGGTCCCGAACGAATTCAGGAGATTGACAGGATCGAGAAACCCCGGAAGCAGTGCCAGGTTGGTCGTGGGGACCGAAGTAATCACGACGTGCGAGAGTACCGATTCACGAACCGATCCTCCGACCCGGTACAGCGTTCGGCGTCGTTCTTCAGCGTTGTTCGATACTTCGTGCTTGCTCCGCTGCCTCCACGGATGCGCGGGCATCAGCGGCATAAACCCGGCGTTGGACCAGAGCGACCACGCCGACCACAGCGGCACCGGCCACGAACAGACCCGATGCGAGTGGCCAGCCGTCGCCTACGCCGAGGAGTGCTCCGGTATCCGTCTGCCACGGCCACAGCGCACGTAGTGAGCCGAGCATCAGACCCGCTGCGGCGACCATGGCCGCGGTGTGATGGCGTTCCAGCAGCCATTCGAGTACGCGCACGAACGTCACCACACCCACCAGTGCCCCGAGCGCGAACACGCCCAGGTATTGCACGTTCCGATCGTCGACGGCGGCCATCGTCGGCGCGTAGAGGCCGACGACCAGCAGGAAGAACGATCCCGAGACACCCGGCAGCACGAGAGCGCAGACTGCCACGGCCGCGGCGCCGAAGACCAGGATCAGGGACGGATCGGTCATCTCGCTGCGAGGCAGCGACGTCAGCGCGAACACAGCGGCGGCCATCAGTACGAACAGAGCGCACGCGCGGCCCTTCGCTCCCCGTGCACGTAGGGCTCCGCGTTCGATTTCCAGGAAGGGGACGATCACCGACGTCGCGATCATTCCCATGAACAATGCCCGGGAATAGACGGGCTGGTTGCTCACGAACGACTCCATGACCCCGGCGATCGAGAACACGGCGACCACCATGCCGACAGCGACCGGAATCAGAAGCCACCAGTCGACACGTCGCAGAGCGGTCCGCCAACCCGCTCCCCCGACCATCGCGCGGGGGACGTCCGTGATGTGCTTGCCGGACGCGATCAGGCGACTGTAAATCCCTGTGACCAGGGCCACTGTACCGCCCGACACGCCGGGTACCGTCTCTGCAACTCCGATCAGGCCGCCTCGCGCGACGTTGGCGAGCATCTCGGCCGGCTTCGGTTGGGCGGTGCGGTCGTCGTCCTCGGGTTTCGCCTCCGAGCGGGCCTCCGTCATCACGGCTGCCATCGTAGTGGTACTCGGCCGGGCACAGCCGCACGTGACTTCGCGGATGCACTCAAGCGTTCGACGTCCGGAGTTGCCATAATGCAGGGACAACGCGCCGCCGCCCACATCGGCCGAGCGCACAGACACGTCGACATGGAGGTCACCTGCCGTGCCTATCGCAACTCCCGAGGTCTACGCCGAGATGATCGCCCGCGCCAAGGAGCACTCCTTCGCGTTTCCGGCCATCAACTGCACCTCGTCCGAAACGATCAACGCCGCCATCAAGGGCTTTGCGGACGCCGGCAGCGACGGCATCATCCAGTTCTCGACCGGTGGCGCCGAGTTCGGCTCGGGCCTGGGTGTGAAGGACATGGTCACCGGCGCCGTGGCACTCGCCGAGTTCGCCCACGTCGTCGCCGAGAAGTACGACGTGACGATCGCTCTGCACACCGACCACTGCCCGAAGGACAAGCTCGACGGCTTCGTCCGCCCGCTCATCGCGATCTCGCAGGAGCGCGTGAACAACGGACAGAACCCGCTGTTCCAGTCGCACATGTGGGACGGCTCGGCCATCCCGATCGACGAGAACCTCGAGATCGCGCAGGAACTCCTCGCTGCCGCCAAGGCCGCGAAGATCATCCTCGAGATCGAGATCGGCGTCGTCGGCGGTGAAGAGGACGGCGTCGAGAACGCCATCAACGACAAGCTCTACACCACGGTCGAGGACTTCGAGAAGACCGTCGACGCGCTCGGCGCCGACAAGGGCCAGTACCTGCTCGCCGCTACCTTCGGCAACGTCCACGGCGTCTACAAGCCGGGCAACGTCAAGCTCAAGCCGTCCGTCCTCGCCGAGGGCCAGGCCGCCGCGTCGAAGAAGCTGGGTCTGCCCGAGGGGTCGAAGCCGTTCGACCTCGTCTTCCACGGCGGTTCGGGCTCGCTGAAGTCGGAGATCGACGAGGCGCTGAGCTACGGCGTCGTGAAGATGAACGTCGACACCGACACGCAGTACGCGTTCACCCGCCCGATCGCGGGACACATGTTCACCAACTACGACGGTGTGCTCAAGATCGACGGCGAGGTCGGCAACAAGAAGGCCTACGACCCGCGCAGCTACCTCAAGAAGGCCGAGGCGTCCATGACGCAGCGTGTCATCGAGGCCTGCAACGACCTCAAGTCGGCGGGACGCTCGGTCTCGGCCAAGTAAGGCCCCACCGATACCAGAAGGGGGGGGGGGGGGGGGGGGGGGGGCGGGGGGGGGGGCGCAGGGGGGGGGGCGGCAGAAGACCCCCCCCCCGGCGCGCCCCCCCCCGCGGGCCCACGGGG
>NZ_LZMJ01000055.1:0-72024 GCF_001665495.1 Rhodococcus sp. 852002-51564_SCH6189132-a | reverse complement strand
GGGGGGCCGGGGGGGGGGGGGGCCCCGGGGGGGGCGGCCCCCCCCCCACCCCCGCCCCGCGGGTCCGTCGCGCGTGTTTTTTTGCGCGCCCTCCCCCCGCCCCCCCCCGGGGGGGGGCCCCCCCGTTCGGTCGGGTCTCGGAACCGTGGTTCCGGACGGCGGATCACACGGTGGCGTCGGACTCGCTCACGATCGTCGCTCCGAGTTCACGGAGGCGGTCGCCATCGCCGTCGGCGGACCACCGCACTGGCGACGCAGTTCGCCGTGGATCACCCCGTGCGGCTTCCTGGTCCGGTGGTGCACGACCGCGACGAGCGAGTTGAGTTCGCGACGGAGCTGGGCGAGGGTGTCGGCGGTCTCGACACGCTCGGTCACCTGGGGCGGCGGCGTGGGTGCCGGTTCGGCCTTCGGCTTGTTCAGCTGCTGTTCCTGACGCTGACGCAGCAGCGCCCGCATCTGTTCCGCGTCGAGCAGACCCGGGAGCCCCAGATAATCGGCCTCCTCGTCGGAACCCGCGAATGTCGCGGTGCCGAACGAGGATCCGTCGTAGATGACCTGATCGAGCTCGGCGTCCGCCCCGAGCGAGTGGTAGGCCTTCTCGTCCTCGCCGGGCTCGTCCTTGCGCCGGTTCGCGTCGGCGAGCAGCTCGTCGTCGAAGCCCTCCTTGACCCGGTGCGGCTTGCCGAGGACGTGGTCGCGCTGGGCCTCGAGCTGGCTGGCGAGCTCGAGCAGCACCGGCACGGACGGCAGGAAGACACTGGCCGTCTCCCCCTTGCGGCGCGACCGCACGAAGCGGCCGATGGCCTGCGCGAAGAACAACGGGGTCGAGGCGCTGGTCGCGTACACACCCACCGCCAGTCGCGGGACGTCGACGCCCTCGGACACCATGCGCACGGCGACCATCCACCTCTGGTTGCCCTCGCTGAACTGCGAGATGCGGTCGGAGGCGGTGGGATCGTCCGAGAGCACCACGGTCGGCATCTCGCCGGTGATCGACTCGAGGATCTTCGCGTACGCACGCGCGGTGGTCTGGTCGGTGGCGATGACGAGCCCACCGGCGTCCGGCATGCCGCCGGCACGCAGCTGCTGCAGACGGGTGTTCGCCGCCCCCAGCACCGCAGGAATCCAGTCGCCTTGGGGATCGAGGGCCGTCCGCCACGCCCGGGCCGTCTGCTCGGCGCTGAGAGGCTCTCCCAGTCGCGCGGTGAACTCCTCCCCCGCACTCGTGCGCCAGCGCGCCTCGCCCGAGTACGCGAGGAATACGACGGGGCGCACGACGCCGTCGGCGAGTGCGTCGGCGTAGCCGTAGGCGTGGTCGGCCTTGGACTGCAGCAGACCGTCCTCGTTCGGTTCGTAGCTCACGAACGGGATCGCACTGTCGTCGCTGCGGAAGGGTGTACCGGTCAGTGCCAGACGGCGGGTCGCGTCCCCGAACGCCTCGAGAATGCCCTCACCCCAGCTCTTCGCGTCGCCACCGTGGTGGATCTCGTCGAGGATCACCAGGGTGCGACGCGCCTCCGTGCGCACACGGTGCTTGAACGGGTGCGAGGCGATCTGCGCGTAGGTGACCACGACGCCCTGGTAGTCGCTCGATGTCTGCCCGGTGGAGTTCGTGAAGTTCGAGTCGAGCGCGATGCCGATGCGGGCCGCGGCACCCGCCCACTGGTGCTTGAGGTGCTCCGTGGGGGCGACCACCGTGATCTGGTCGACCGTCCGGTCGCGCAGCAGCTCCGACGCCACCCGGAGGGCGAAGGTCGTCTTACCGGCGCCGGGGGTCGCGACGGCGAGGAAGTCGCGCGGCTTCGTCGCGAGGTACTTGGTGAGGGCGCGGCGCTGCCAGGCACGTAGCTGGGCCACAGGGGCGGAGGTCGTAGCTTGTCCGACGGTTTCGGTGCTCACCGGTTTCTCGTGCTCCTTGTCCGCTTCGCTCGGGTCGGTGCCACCGCACTCGTCCGGGCGCCGACCGTCATGCAGCCTATCGTCTCGGAGCCCGCGAACCCGCCGAAGCCGCGGCGTCGGCGGGTTCTCCGAGGACTGCGTGGCAGAATTCGAGAGGCCCTCACCTGCCTGTGCGCGCACGCGAGCGTGTCTTCAGGAATTCTGGAAGTAGATGAACGACACACCACGATCCCCCGCACAGGCACCCTCCGGCCGCGTTCGCCGCGCGGTCGGAAAGGGCTGGAAGGTCGTGACGCACACCCTGTCGTCGGCCTGGGACCACTCGATCTTCAGCAAGGCGGCGACCGCGGCCTTCTGGCAGACCCTCTCACTGCCGCCCCTGTTGCTCGGTCTGCTCGGCAGTCTCGGTTACGTCGGTGGCTGGTTCGGTCCCGACACGGTGGAGATCATCACGTCGAAGACCGTCACCTTCCTCCGCTCGGTCTTCAGCGACAGCGTGGTCGACCAGATCATCGAACCCACGGTCGAGGACGTCCTCCGTCGGGGTCGCGCCGACGTGATGTCGTTGGGCTTCGTGTTGTCGCTGTGGGCAGGATCGTCGGCGATCTCGACGTTCGTGGATTCGATCGTCGAAGCGCACCACCAGCAGGACCATCGCCACCCGGTGTGGCAGCGGATCTTCGGGCTGCTCCTCTACGTGATCTTCCTGATCCTGGCGGTGTTCACGATGCCGCTCGTAGCGCTCGGACCCACTCTGATCGGCCGGTTGCTGCCCGACGCCTGGTTCGATGTCGGCTCACGGATCATCGACACCTTCTACTTCCCCGCGGTGGGTCTGCTCCTACTGATCGGTCTGACGACCCTGTACAAGGTGGCGCTGCCGAAGTCACTGCCGTGGCACCGACTGCTCGGTGGCGCGGTGCTGGCCGGGGTGTTCTTCCTCGCGTCGAGCGTGATCCTGCGGTGGTACCTGACGTGGGTCGCGGCCACGGGCTACACCTACGGTGCGCTCGCCGCCCCGATCGCGTTCCTGTTGTTCACGTTCTTCCTGGGGTTCGCCGTGGTCCTCGGAGCGGAGTTCAACGCCACGGTGCAACAGTTCTGGCCGGCGCGCGCCACGCGTCTGGAGCAGTGGCGGATCTGGCTCGCGGAGCAGTCGGCCCGTGATCCGTCGCCCGACAGCGGACCGGTGACGAACCTCACCCGCCGGTTGACGAGCTCCACGACCATCCGGCTGTCGGACCTGATCCGGCCCGGGGATCGCCAACCCGAGTCGTGGCCGATCGACGGGAAACCCGTCGAGTCGGATGCGGCGCCGGACGATCGGCCTGCCCCCCACGACGACACTGCCCCCCACGACGACACTGCCTCGCACGACGACAAGGCCGGGGGATCCGAAGTTCCCCCGGCCCAGACCGAACTGTTGACGGTGGAGGCAGTATCACCGTCTTCGCCGGCAGCAAGACCGTCGCCGGAATCACCCGACGCCGCGGCGGACGACGAGGTATTCCACCAGGTGTCTCAGTCGCCCTTGCGCAAACCGTCGTAGACTTTCTTGCATTCGGGGCACACCGGCGAGCCGGGCTTCGGCGACCGGGTCACCGGAAAGACCTCACCGCACAGCGCGACCACATGGGTACCCATGACCGCACTCTCGGCGATCTTGTTCTTCTTCACGTAGTGGAAGAACTTCGGAATGTCGTCGTCGGTCGTTTCGTCGGTGGTGGTATCCGGCCGTTCCTTGATATCCGTGCTCACGTGTCCATGATGCCGCACGGAAGGGCCGGATGTGTATGTGCGTGCGACGGCCCGGCGTGGGAAGGTGGAAGACATGGCGAGAACTCACGGTTTCGGCGGATCCCCCGAGAACGGATCGCCCGACAACCCGGTTCTGATCACCGCGGCGGAGGCGTCGCTCGAGGATCAGCACCGAGCACGGGTTCGCAAGTACCTCACCATCATGTCGGTCCGCATCCCAGCCCTGCTGCTGGCGGCGATCGCGTACGGCGTATGGGCCAATCCCTGGATCTCGATGGCGATCATCGGGGTGTCGATCCCGCTGCCGTGGATCGCCGTCCTCATCGCCAACGACCGGCCGCCGCGCCGCAAGGACGAACCGAGCCGCTGGGACGGCCGCTTCGACGATGCCCCGGCGATCGAGTCGTCCCGCCACCATGTGATCGACGGCTGACAGGGACCCCGGACGGGACGCTTGCGAGAATGTCGTGGTGGACCGCGACCTTCTCCTGTCTCTCTGCCCGGCTCTGCGCACCGCATTGATCCGGTGCCGCTACGACCTCGACACCGTCCGGGAACTGCTCGGCCCCGAGGCGCACGCCGCCCTCGGGCGTAGCGAACCCGTCCCTGCTCGGCGCATCGCGCGCGGTGCGGGCGATCTCGGCGTGCTCGTGCGGCTGTTCCTCCTCCAGGACACCTGCCCCGAGGACGAGGTCGCGCAGGCTCTCGCTCCGGTGACGACGGAGCAGGCCGTGCAGGCGGGACTCGTCGAACGCGACGGCGACGGCGTGCGGGCCGCTCTCGACCTGCGGCCCCTCGACGCCGGGACCGGCAGCCGCTGGGTGCTGTCCGATCTCGACGGCTCGATCCGGCCCGTCCCGACCCGCCCCGATCACGTCCTCGGCGTCGGTCAGGCCTCCCTGTCGCTGCTGCAGGCCACCCCGACCGATCGGGTCGGTTCGGTGCTCGATCTCGGCACCGGTTGCGGGGTGCAGGCGATCCGCGCCGCGGACCACGCGGACGAGGTCACCGCGACCGACATCAACCCCCGCTGCCTGACCCTGGCCGCCGCGAGCGCCGCGTTGAACGAGATCGACATCGATCTTCTCGAGGGGTCGTGGTTCGAGCCGGTCGCCGGCCGGACCTTCGACCGCATCGTCGCGAATCCACCGTTCGTGGTGAGCGCCGGACGTGTCGAGCACAGCTACCGCGATTCCGGTCTCGATCTCGACGGCGCCAGCCGGCTCATGATCTCGCAGGCCGCCGAACACCTGAATCCCGGCGGCACCGCCGCGATGCTCGCGTCCTGGGTGCACGTCGAGGGCGAGGACTGGCGGACCCGCGTCGCATCGTGGCTGCCGTCACACGGCGTCGACGCCTGGATCGTGCAGCGCGATGTCGCCGATCCGGCCCTCTACGTCGGGACGTGGCTGCGAGACGGTGACGCCGATCAACGCGAGCCGGAGGTCGCGGTGCGCGCCGAGCAGTGGCTCGACCACTTCGAGGAGCAGGGCGTCGAGGGCGTCGGGTTCGGGTTCGTCTACCTGCGCCGCACCGACCTGCCGTCCGATGTGATGGCCGAGGACCTGCGGCACGCGTTCACCGACGCGCTGGGCGACGAGGCGATCGACTACTTCCGGCGCCTCGACTGGCTGCGTACACACGAGGTGCTCGACGCCCGTTTCGCGGTGCGGCCCGACACGGCCCTCGAGCGGGTGCACCTGCCCGGCGAGGACGGGTGGGACCAGGTGGTCGTGCGGGTGCACCGCAGTGGCGGTCCGGCCTGGCAGCACGAGGTGGACGACCTCGCGGCCGCCCTGCTCGGCGGCATGCGCGCCGACGGTCTTCCGCTCGGGGATCTCGTGTCGCTGCTCGCGGCCGCGCACGGCGAGGACGAGGACGACCTCCTCACGCAATCGGTGGGCCTCGTGCACGGCTTGGTGCGGCACGGGCTGATCGAGCCCGTCTGACCCCCTCCGGGGCGTTCCTGAGGTTCCACGATTCGGTTCTCTCAGCAACTTCTCAGGAGCTCATCGGGTTAGTGCAGGTCAGCGCGGTGGTACTCCGAGACCGACGGGAACTCCACCGCTTCGCCGGTCGTTGAACCCTGTGAGACACCACCGATGAGGAGGCACGTCATGGCACGCCCCGAAACCACCGCTCGCTTCGATTCCGACCTGGACGGTCAGAGCCCCGCAGCCGATCTCGTTCGCGTCTACCTGAACGGCATCGGACGGACCGCTCTGCTCACCGCAGCCGACGAGGTGGAATTGGCCAAGCGGATCGAGGCCGGCCTGTATGCCAAGCACCTGCTCGAGACGAAGAAGCGTCTGTCGGCGGCGAAGAAGCGCGACCTCGCGATCATCGTCCGCGAAGGACAGGCCGCTCGCAGCCACCTGCTCGAGGCGAACCTGCGCCTCGTCGTCTCGCTGGCGAAGCGTTACACCGGACGCGGTATGCCCCTGCTGGACCTCATCCAGGAGGGCAACCTCGGCCTGATCCGCGCGATGGAGAAGTTCGACTACGCGAAGGGCTTCAAGTTCTCGACCTACGCGACGTGGTGGATCCGTCAGGCCATCACCCGCGGAATGGCCGACCAGAGCCGCACGATCCGGCTCCCCGTCCACCTCGTCGAACAGGTCAACAAGCTCGCCCGCATCAAGCGTGAGCTGCACCAGCAGCTCGGCCGCGAGGCGACCGACGAGGAACTCGCCAACGAGTCGGGTATCCCCGTCGAGAAGATCGCCGACCTGCTCGACCACAGCCGCGACCCGGTGAGCCTCGACATGCCCGTCGGCAACGACGAGGAGGCCCCGCTGGGCGACTTCATCGAGGACGCCGAGGCGACGTCCGCCGAGACCGCCGTCATCGCCGGACTCCTGCACAGCGACGTCCGCAGCGTCCTCGCGACGCTCGACGAGCGCGAACAGCAGGTCATCCGGCTGCGCTACGGCCTCGACGACGGCCAGCCCCGCACCCTCGATCAGATCGGCAAGCTCTTCGGGCTGTCCCGTGAACGTGTCCGGCAGATCGAACGCGAAGTGATGGTCAAGCTCCGCGAAGGAGACCGCGCCGAGCGCCTTCGCGCCTACGCCAGCTGACCGGGCGCGTCAGCGGTATCCGATCCCCGAGAACCGGGCTGGGTTCTCGGGGATCGTTGCCGTTCGGGTGCCTTCTCCGGCAGGTGTTCGGCCGCCGGACTGCCGTCAGCGCAGACGGCGCGGTCCGAGATCGAGCGGGTGCGGTTCGGGCCCGATCCGCACGTGCGCGTCGGTGAGTTCGGCTCCCACCACCGAGGCCAAGACCGGTTCGCACACCAGTTCGCGCACCTCGGGCAGGTCGTCGGCGAGCGCCGAGATCCTCTGGACGAAGTCGACGAGTGCCGGCTTGTTCACCGGTGCGGCATTGCGATAGCCCGAGAGCAACGGCGCCGCCTTCGGCGCGTCGATCAACTCGACCGCCTCGTCCTCCGTGAGCGGAAGAACCCGGTAGGCGCGGTCGCCGAGCAGGTCGGAGATCACACCGGCGAGACCGAACGAGATGAGCGAACCGAACGACGGGTCGTCCTGCACACGGATCGCGCAACCGATGCCCTTGTGGGCCATCCGCTGCACGTGCATCAACGGCTCCCCCGACACCGCGGCCAGGTCGCAATAGGCGATCCGTACCGAATCGGCGTCGACGAGATCGAGCCGGACCCCGGTCAGATCGGGCCGGTGCCGCCACTGCGCACCGGTGGCCTTGACCGCCACGGGGAAGCCGATCTCGTCCGCCGCCGCGACCGCCTCCTCCTCGGTGGTGACGGCGCGGAAGTCCGCGACCTCGACTCCGTAGCAGGACAGCAGCAGGGCCGCCTCGGTATCCGACAGGTAGCGACCCTCGGGAGTCGTCTCGAGCCAGCTGTCCACGAGCGCACGGGCGCGCTCGGGATCGATGCCCGCCGGTCGCACGACCTGCGAGGGCGGACGACTGCGCCATTTCGCGTACCGCCACGCCCGCCCCAGGGCGAGCGCCGCTCGTTCCGGACCGGGATAGGACGGCACGGATCCGCGGGTCGGGTTGCCGTCCGGTCCGCGCACGGCCAGGACGTCGGGGATACCCTCGGTCGCCAGGAAGGTCGTGACCACCGGCTTCTCCGACCCGGCGACGGCGTCGCGCAGGGCCTGCGCGTAGGGCTGGACGTCGACGGCGACCGGCGGGACGAAGACCGCGATCACCGAGTCGACATCGGGTGAGTCGAGCGCCCGGGCGACGGCTTCGGCGAATTCCTCGGGCGACGCCTGCGCGCCGAGATCCACCGCGTCCGGTGCCTGCAGACCCTGGCCGCGGGCGGCGTCGACGGCGAGCAGACCCAGGGCGGTGGAGTTGCCGACCACGGCGACGCGGGGACCCGCGGGCAGCGGCTGGTAACCGAACAGCAGGGCCGAGTCGAAGAGCTGGCCGATGGACTCGACCTGGACGACACCGGCCTGCTCGAACAGGTATCGCACGATGGTGTCGTCCATCTCCCCCGTCCGGGCGGCGAGCGCCGGCGGCACCGCGTGGCGGCCGCTCTTGACGGCGACGATCGGTTTGCTGCGCGCCACCCGCCGCGCGATGCGCGAGAACTTGCGCGGGTTGCCGAAACTCTCCAGATACAGCAGCACCACTTCGGTGGCAGGATCGGTGTCCCAGTACTGCAGCAGGTCGTTGCCGGACAGGTCGGCGCGGTTGCCGGCCGAGACGAAGGACGACAGTCCGACACCCGTCTTGGCGGCCTCGTCGAGGATCGCGATGCCGAGGGCGCCGGACTGGCAGAAGAAACCGACGTTGCCGGACGCCGGGAGCACGGGCGCGAGGGTCGCGTTGAGTCGGATGGCGGGATCGTTGTTGGCGACACCGAGAGCATTCGGCCCGATGAGTCGCATACCGTGCGACCGCGCGGCCAGCGTGAGCCGCCGCTCGGCGTCGCGACCCTCCGGTCCGGTCTCGCCGAAACCGGACGAGACGACGAGCAGGGCCTTGACACCCTTCGCGAGACAGTCGTCGAGCACCGAGTCGATCGATTCGGCGGGGACGGCGGCGACCGCGAGATCGATCTCATCGGGGATGTCGCGGACGGTCGGGTAGGCGCGGACACCTCGGACGGACCGGTGTTCGGCGTTGACCGGGTAGACCGGCCCGGTGAACCCGCTGCGCAGCATGTTCACCAGCACGGCGTTGCCCACCTTGCGGCTGTCGGTGGAGGCACCGATGACGGCGACACTGCCGGGACCGAGGATGTTGCGCACGCTGCGCGCCTCGGCGGCGCGTTCGCGGGCGTTGCGGACCGAGACGAGGGCTTCGGTGGGGTCGATCGCGAACTCGAGCCGGACGACTCCCCCTTCGAAGCTGCGGCTGACCTGGTAGCCGGCTTCCCGGAAGACCGTGATCATGTGCCGGTTCTCGGCGAGGACCTCGGCGACGAAGGTGTGCAGTCCGTTCTCGGCGGCCGCGCCGGCGAGATGTTCGAGCAGGATCGGACCGAGACCGCGTCCCTGGTGAGCGTCGGCGACGGTGAAGGCCACCTCGGCGGAGAGACCGTCGCCCTCGTGCGAGAGTCCCTCGTACCGCCCGACGGCGATGATCTCGTCGCCGAGCACCGCGACGAACGCCACCCGGGACTTGTGGTCGACGACCGTGAAGTTGAACAGGTCCTTCTTCGAGATCGTCGGGTACGGACCGAAGTACCGCAGATAGCGGGTGCGTTCGGACAGTTTGCTGTGAAAGGCGACGATCGCGTCAGCGTCCTCGGGGACGATCGGCCGCAGGTGTACGACACCGCCGTCCGAGGCCAGCACGTCGGCGACCCAGTGCCGCGGATAGTGGCGGGCGCGCGCCAGCGCCGCCTCGCGCGCGGGGTCGGTCTCCCCTGTCGTCCCGGCACCCTGCGCGGGGGCCGCGCCCGTCGCAGACGCGGAGTCCGGTGCCGCCGAGGGATTCTGCCGGTCAGTCACGGGGGTCCTCCGGGTCCAGGCCGAGCAGCGGGAAGGCCGCCCGCCTCGTGGCGATGATCGCCGAATCGATGCGGGTCAGTGCGCGGTCCAGGGACGCGATCCCCGTTTCCGGTGTGCCACCGGGACCGTCCCACGGCAGGTACGAGACGTCGGAGCCCTCCCCCATGACCGTGGGCAGTTCGACGCTCGGCGCGAGAGCGCCGACGCGCTCGCTCCAGTCCGCCGGAACCGGGGTGCTCAGGTCGATCTCGCGGTCCAGCGCCGCGGCGATCAGGTGGGTCCACGCGCGCGGCACCACCCGCACGAGGCCGTAACCGCCGCCGCCCACGGCGAGCCAGCGACCCTCGCAGTAGCGGTCGGCGAGATCGCGCATCGCGAGATACGACGCGCGCTGGCCGTCGACGGTCAGGGAGAGATCGGCCAGAGGGTCCTCGCGGTGGCTGTCGGCACCGCACTGACTGATGAGGATCTGGGGGCGGAACGCCGCGACCGCGCCCGGCACGACGGCATGGAAGGCGCGCAACCACAACGCGTCCACGGTGCCCGGCAGTACGGGCAGATTGATCGCGGTGCCCTCGGCCGGACCCGAACCGACCTCGCTGGACCACCCGGTGTTGGGCCACAGCGTCGCGGGATGCTGGTGCAGGGAGATGGTCAGGACGCGGGGATCGCCGAGGAAGGCGTGCTGCACACCGTCGCCGTGGTGGGCGTCGACGTCGATGTAGGCGATGCGGTCGTAGCCGTGGTCGAGCAGCCACGAGATCGCGATGGCGGCGTCGTTGTAGACGCAGAACCCGGCGGCCCAGTCGGCCATCGCGTGGTGCATGCCGCCCCCGATGCTCACCGCACGGCGGGCCCGGCCGCTCGCGATCTCGCGTGCGGCCGCGAGGGTTCCCCCGGCGAGCGTCGCGCTGGCCTCGTGCATACGGGGGAAGATCGGGTTGTCCTCGGTGCCGAGACCGTGGGGTGCGTCGGCCGGGGGTGCCGCTCCCTCCGGAGCGGAACCCGCGCGCTTGACCGCGTCGACGTAGGACGAGGTGTGGATGCGCAGCAGATCGGTGTCGTCCGCAGGGGACGGGCGGACCGTCTCGACGCCTTCGAGGAGACCGAGACTGCGGGACAGCGCCATCGTGAGATCGAGACGCGTGGGGTTCATCGGATGTGTCGGACCCCACCGGTAGTCGAGGTAGTCGGGGCTCCACACCACTATCCGATCGCCGCTCAGCTGTGTCGTACCGCCCGCCGCGGTGGAGCTCGTGGTCATGGACACAGACGCTACTGGTCCACCCACGGACATGCGAGCCTCGGAGGGCGCCCCCACCGTCCTGTTCGCACGGTTAGAATCGGCCCAGACGAAGGGGTGTGAGAGTGAAGGACCTGGTCGATACAACGGAGATGTATCTCCGGACCATCTACGACTTGGAAGAGGAAGGCGTGGTGCCGCTGCGCGCGCGTATTGCCGAGCGCCTCGAACAGAGCGGACCGACGGTCAGCCAGACCGTGGCCCGCATGGAACGCGACGGCCTGCTCCGGGTCGCCGGCGACCGCCACCTGCAGCTCACCGAGAAGGGCCGCGATCTCGCGGTCTCGGTCATGCGCAAGCACCGGCTCGCGGAACGGCTTCTCGTGGACGTGATCGGTCTCGACTGGGAGAACGTGCACGCCGAGGCCTGCCGCTGGGAACACGTGATGAGCGAGGAGGTCGAGCGCCGTCTCGTGGAGGTGCTCAACAACCCGACCACCTCCCCCTACGGCAACCCCATTCCAGGACTGGCCCAGCTCGGCCTCGACCGCACGGCGGTCCTCGACGAGAAGCTGGTGCGGTTGACGGACATCCCGCACGGCAAGCCGACCGCGGTCGTGGTACGCCGGCTCGCGGAGTACGTCCAGTCCGACCCCGAGGTCATCGCGCGACTGCGTGAGGCCGGTGTGGTCCCGGACGCGCGGGTTACAGTCGAGACGCGACCGGGCTCGGTGTCCATCACCGTGGCCGGTCACGACAGCTTCGAGCTTTCCGACGAGATGGCCCACGCCGTGCAGGTGAAGCAGGTCTGACCCAGGCCCCTTTTCGCATGTCCGGTACGGGCGTGCGAAAAGGGGATGTCCAGCGTGAGACTTCTGGTGACCGGCGGCGCCGGCTATGTGGGCAGCGTGTGCACGACCGTGTTGCTCGAGCAGGGCCACGACGTCGTGGTCGTCGACGACCTGTCCACCGGGAACGCCGAAGCGGTGCCCACCGGTGCCGAGTTCGTCGAGGGCGACATCGCGGCCGTCGCCGACGAACTGCTCTCCGGATCCCGTTTCGACGGCGTCCTCCACTTCGGTGCACAGTCCCTCGTCGGCGAGTCGGTGGAGTTCCCCGAGAAGTACTGGCAAGGCAACGTGGTGACCACCCTGGCCCTGCTCGAGGCCGTCCGCCGCTCGGGTACCCCACGGTTGGTGTTCTCCTCCACCGCCGCGACCTACGGCGAACCCGACAGCGTGCCGATCACCGAGGACGCGCCCACCCGGCCGACCAACCCGTACGGTGCGTCGAAGCTCGCCATCGATCATGCGATCTCCTCGTACGCGCACGCTCACGGTCTCGCGGCGACGAGTCTGCGGTACTTCAACGTCGCGGGCGCCTACGGCGGTGCCGGGGAGAACCGGGTCGTCGAGACGCATCTGATCCCACTCGTGCTGCAGGTCGCTCTCGGTGTGCGCGATCACATCTCGGTCTTCGGCACCGACTGGCCGACCAAGGACGGCACCGCGGTGCGCGACTACATCCACGTCAAGGATCTCGCCGACGCCCACGTACTGGCACTGACGAAGTCCGAACCCGGCCGCCACGGCATCTACAACCTCGGCAGCGGAGAGGGCTTCACCGTCCGCGAGGTCATCTCGGCGTGCGAGCGAGTCACGGGCCTGCCGATCGCAGCGGTCGACGCGCCGCGCCGTGCCGGTGATCCGGCCGTGCTCATCGCCTCGAGCAGCCGCGCGATCTCCGAGCTCGGGTGGAACCCCCAGCACACCGATCTCGACGAGATCGTCTCCGATGCGTGGGAGTTCACCCGGTCTCTCGGCGACCGGCTGCACGCCGCTCGACGCTGATCGAGGACACGGCTCCGGTTCAGGACGGTTCGTCGCCGCGCGGCAGTTCGAGTCCCAGCCGCGCCGCGATCTCGTGTCCGGTCTCCGCGAGGCCACGGATCGACTCGGGACGCAGTCCCGCCTGCAGGGCCTGGTCGAGCAGATCCGAAAGCCGGTGGCGGGGATCGGATTCGAGGGCCGCTGCGAGCGCGACCCCGGCGAGCGGACCGTCGCCGCGCACGTAAGCGCCGAAGCCGACAAGCGCGGCGGCATCGGCCCGCTCGGGATCGGGCAGGGCCCGGGCGAGCTCGGTCCACAGACGCTCCGCCGGCCGTGCGAGCGGTCCGGTCGCAAGTCCCATGGCGGCGTCGCGCACCGTGCGGTTGGCGAGCAGGACGGCCAGCTCGGCGATGTCGGACGCGCTGGGATCCGTTCCGCCGGCGTACGTCTCGATGTGTGCGAGCACGGTTTCGAGTTCGAGACGGTCGGCGCGTTCGCCGCCGCCCTCGCGGGCACAGCGTTCGTACTCGCGGTCGCGGGTCTCGACGACCTCGTCGATATACCGCGCGACCTCCTGCCTCACCGCCGGCGGATACGGCGCGAGCAGTGCGGCGAGCTCGGTGCGGGAGCCGCGGATCGGGCTGCCCTCGAACACCCGGGCCACCGCGACCACCGAGGACCCGGGATCGGCCACGCTGCCGGTGATGTTCTGGCCGGGCACGAACCAGGTCGCTCCACCGGTGATCTCCGGTAGCGCGTACACCCCCGCCAGGTCGATGCCGACGGCGTCGAGATGGTCGGCGAAGTCGTCGACGAGCCTGCACACGTCGGCGATCACCGGATCGTGCCGGTCGATGAGATCGTCGTCCACGAGAACGGCCACCACAGATTCCGCGCCCTCGCGGGCACAGACGGCGCAGAAGCGCCGGAACGCCGCGCGCATGGGTTCCGGGACCGACTCTCCGGGCCGGGGCAGGACGAGGTCGTGTCGCATCACGGCGCCGATACTCGCCACCTTCCCGTTCGGGCGGGTCGGAGCGTCACCCGTCGGAGTCAGGCACATCACGACGATCGAACGCATCGGCGGGAAGCCCATGAGGGCGGGCAGGGCGGCGATCACGTCACCGACATCGGTGAGACGGAGGGGATGCGACGACGAAGGCGTGGAAGTTGTCATGCTCGAACCGTGGCCCATCGGCCCGAGCGGAAAGCGACTCCCGGGGTCGTTCCGCGGCCTTCTGGGGATGAACCGGCCGGCTGTGGACAACTCCGCGACCGGCATCGTCGACCCGTGCCGAACGGACGATCCCGTCGGTGAACGCTGTTAGGGTGCGCGCCCGGCCCCGTCAGGGGCGGGCGGCGAAGTCGACGGCCTCCCGGAACACGAGGTCGAGATTGTCGGCGTCGGGCGGCGCCGCGTCGAAGGACAGGTACGTGACCGTCACACGCACGTCCCCGATCTGCGCGATCCGCGCGGCCATCGACTGCGTCATGCCACCCGATCCCCTGCCGGAGTCGACCGTGCGGGTCAGGGCCAGCGTCTCGGCCCCGTCGACGGCTATGGCGGGATCGTCGCCGAGGACGGTCGAGACGGTCGAGGTGATCCCCCGCACGGTGGCGTCCACCTGCGAGCACTCGGTGAGATAGGTGCGGTACTCGCCGACGTCCGGAGCGGAACGGGTGACCTCGACACTGATCGTCGCGCGACTGGCGTTGTCGGTACCGACCACCATGGCGGTGCTCTCGGGGCCGTAATTCTGCGCGGGCGGCAGACATCCGCCCGGATCGACCTTCGAGCCGGGCTGGATCCCGGTCAGGTCGGGCGCTGCCTGCGCCACGGCCTCCGGTGGGAGGACCACCGCGACGTACGGTTCGGGAAAACGTTCGGGAGGAAGCACCAGCTCGCCCGGTGCCCGGACAATCGCGGGTGCAGGTGCAGGCGCGGTTCCCGTCAGGGCTGCCGGTTCGGGCCGGGGGTCGCCGGAGACGGTCTGGGAGCAGGCGGATGCGAGCATCAGGCACGCTGTCGCCACCGCGCTTCGGGCGGCCGATGCGCGGCGCCTCGGACGAGTGTCGCGTCGGGTCACCCGAACCTCCCTCGGTCGTCGACGTCGGGCAGGATGTGCGCCCCGGAATCGGTCGTCGTAGCGTCGATTAGACTCGAACACCACCATGCCACGTCGGGTGACCCCGGCGGAGATGCCGAGACGAAGTGTGATCGGAGTGGTTCGCAGATGGACGAACAGTCCCGCATGTACGAGCTGGAATTCCCGGCTCCGCAGCTCACCTCCCCGGAAGGTGAGGGGCCGGTCCTCGTGCACGGTCTCGAAGGTTTCGCCGACGCGGGACACGCGGTGCGCCTGGCGACCACGCACCTGCGCGAGAGTCTGGAGACCGAGCTCGTCGCGTCGTTCGCCGTCGACGAACTGATCGACTACCGGTCGCGTCGGCCGCTCATGACGTTCGAGGCCGACCACTTCTCGGACTACGCCGAGCCCGAACTGAACCTGTACGCGCTCATCGATGAGGCCGGCACCCCGTTCCTGCTGCTCGCGGGTGCCGAGCCGGATCTGAAGTGGGAGCGTTTCATCACCGCGGTGCGGTTGCTCGCCGAGCAGTTCGGGGTGCGGCGGACCATCGGACTCAACGCGATCCCCATGGCGATCCCGCACACCCGGCCGTTGGCGGTCACCGCGCACTCGACGAACAAGGACCTCATCGCGGGGCACCACCGTTGGTCGGGCGAGCTCCAGGTGCCCGCGGGAGTGTCGTCGCTGCTCGAATACCGCATGGGCCAGCACGGGCACGAGTCCGTAGGCTTCTCCGTGCACGTGCCGCACTATCTCGCCCAGACCGACTATCCGGCGGCCGCCGAGACGCTGCTGACGAACGTCGCAGAGGTCGGCGGCCTCGAGCTGTCTCTGCAGGCGCTCGGTGAGGCCGCGGCGCGGGTGCGGGAGCAGATCGACGAGCACATCGAGGACAATGCCGAGGTCCTCGGCGTGGTGCACGCGCTCGAGCGGCAATACGACAGCTACGTCGCCGCCCAGGAACAGCAGACCTCTCCCCTGCCGACCGACGAGAGTCTGCCGACGGGTGAGGAGATCGGGGCGGAGTTCGAGCGGTTCCTCGCCGAATACGACCGGCGCGGCGCCGGTCCCGGCGGCGATCTCCCCGGTCCGGACGACGGAGGAACCGGCGACGGCGGATTCGGCGAGTTCGACCCGGACGACGGGGACGATCCCGCTCCGCGTTGACACCACGGCGGGTTCGCCGGATGTTTCATGATCATCACAATCGTCGTTGTCGACGTCACATACAGACATGTACGCTTCGGCGACATGCCACAGTGGTAGTTGTGTCCGGTTCTCGGCCACGGGTCGGGCAGCCTGACTACCACCACGCGATCACCGACGTCGCAGGAGACGCTCATGGTTCCACCGCGCGCCCGGACGCTCCGCCCGGTTCCGGACAACGAACCCCGTATCGTGTTCCGCACGATCCACGGTTACCGACGCGCGTTCCGCCTGGCCGGAAGCGGTCCCGCACTGCTGCTCGTACACGGAATCGGTGACGACTCGTCGACCTGGCAGGACGTGATCCCGCACCTGGCGGAGAAGTACACCGTGATCGCCCCCGACCTGCTCGGGCACGGTCGATCCGACAAGCCGCGGGCCGACTACTCGGTGGCCGCCTACGCGAACGGTATGCGCGACCTGCTGTCGGTCCTCGGGATCGAATCGGTCACGGTGATCGGCCATTCGCTCGGCGGCGGGGTGGCGATGCAGTTCGCCTACCAGTTCCCGCACATGGTCGAGCGTCTGGTGCTCGTCGCGTCCGGCGGTGTCACCAAGGACGTCCATCTTGCCCTGCGGCTGATCTCGGTGCCGATCGTCAGCGACGCGCTGCGGGTCCTGCGACTGCCCGGGGCGATGCCCGTCCTGCGCGCTGCCGGCGCGATGCTGAACCGGGTCAACGGATCGCCACTGAGGCCCGGTGCCCTGCTGCACGACACCTCGGATCTGGTGCGCGTACTGGGGAACCTCCCCGACCCCACGGCCTACGAAGCGTATTTGCGCACGCTGCGCGCGGTGGTCGACTGGCGCGGTCAGGTGGTGACCATGCTCGACCGCTGTTATCTGACGGAGAACCTTCCCGTCCAGCTCATCTGGGGCGATCACGACAGCGTCATCCCCATCGCCCACGCCTATCTCGCGCATTCGGCCATGCCCGGTTCACGTCTCGAGATCTTCCGGGGCTCCGGCCACTTCCCGTTCCGCGACGACCCGCTGCGCTTCCTGCGGGTGGTCGAGAACTTCCTGGAGACCACCGCTCCCCTGGAGTTCGACCTCGACCGCTGGCGCCGGCTCCTCGTGTCGGGTGTGAGCGAGTCGCAGATCAGCGGTGGCCCGGAGACCCGCATGGCGGTGCTCGGCGCGATGGGTTCGGACGAGCGCAGCGCCACCTGACCTGCACTACACGCCGGGCCACGCGACCCGCGGCGGTGGGTCGGGTCCTTCCGACTAGCCTGGAGAAGTGCTGCTTCCCGATCTGATACCCGACCCCGTCGACGACGACGCGCTGTTCGACGCGTTCACCACCTGGACGACGGATCGTGGCATCTCGCTGTATCCGGCGCAGGAGGAAGCGCTCATGGAGCTCGTCGCCGGCTCCAACGTCATCCTCGCCACGCCCACCGGCTCGGGAAAGTCGATGGTAGCGCTCGGCGCGCACTTCTTCGCGCTCGCTGCCGGGAAGCGCACCTTCTACACCGCCCCGATCAAGGCGCTCGTGAGCGAGAAGTTCTTCGCCCTGTGTGACGTCTTCGGTGCCGACAAGGTCGGCATGATGACCGGCGACGCATCGGTCAACGCCGGAGCGCCGATCATCTGCGCGACCGCCGAGATCGTCGCGAATCTCGCGTTGCGTGAGGGACCGGACTCCGACATCGGCCAGGTCGTGATGGACGAGTTCCACTTCTACTCCGAACCCGACCGCGGGTGGGCGTGGCAGGTTCCGCTCATCGAGTTGCCGCACGCGCAGTTCCTGCTCATGTCCGCGACGCTCGGCGACGTGACCTTCCTACAGAAGGATCTGACCCGCCGCACCGGACGGCCGACGGTGGAGGTCTCGGGCTCCGAACGACCCGTCCCGTTGACCTTCTCGTACTCGCAGGCACCCATCGGTGAAGCGATCGAAGAACTCGTCACCACGCATCAGGCACCCGTCTACGTCGTGCACTTCACCCAGGCCGCGGCCCTCGAGCGCGCCCAGGCCCTGACCAGCGTGAACATGTGCACGAAGGCCGAGAAGGAGGCAATCGCCACCGCGCTGGGCGACTTCCGGTTCTCCACCGGCTTCGGCAAGACCCTCTCGCGTCTCGTCCGGCACGGTATCGGTGTGCACCATGCGGGCATGCTGCCGAAGTACCGGCGCCTGATCGAGAAGCTCGCGCAGGACGGGCTCCTGAAGGTCATCTGCGGAACCGACACGCTCGGCGTCGGCATCAACGTGCCGATCCGCACCGTGTTGCTCACGGGCCTGACGAAGTTCGACGGCACCCGCACCCGGCAGCTCAAGGCGCGCGAGTTCCACCAGATCGCCGGTCGCGCAGGCCGCGCGGGATACGACACGATGGGCACCGTCGTCGTACAGGCCCCCGAGCACGAGATCGAGAACGTCCGGGCCCTCGCCAAGGCCGGGGACGACCCGAAGAAGCGCCGGAAGGTGCAGCGTAAGAAGGCACCCGAAGGGTTCGTCTCGTGGGGTGAGGGCACCTTCGACAAGCTGATCGCGGCGTCACCCGAACCGCTGCAGTCGCGGTTCTCGGTGAGCAACTCGATGCTGCTCAACGTCATTGCGCGACCGGGCAACTGCTTCGACGCGATGCGGCATCTGCTCGAGGACAACCACGAACCCCGTCCGGCGCAGCGCAAGCACATCCTCAAGGCGATCTCGCTGTACCGGGGCCTGCTCCAAGCGGGTGTGGTGCAGCAACTCGACGAGCCCGACGAGTTCGGGCGCCGGGCCCGCCTCACCGTCGACCTGCAACGCGACTTCGCGCTCAACCAGCCGCTGTCGCCGTTCGCCCTCGCAGCGATCGAACTGCTCGACGTCGACTCCCCCACCTACGCGCTCGATGTGGTGTCGGTCATCGAATCGACCCTCGACGATCCCCGTCAGGTGCTCATGGCGCAGCAGCATGCCGCACGCGGTGAGGCCGTCGCACAGATGAAGGCCGACGGCATCGAGTACGACGAGCGGATGGAACTGCTCGAGGAGATCACCTGGCCCAAGCCGCTGGTGGAGCTGCTCGAGCCGGCCTTCGAGACGTACCGGGGTGGGCATCCCTGGGTGTCGGAGTTCCCCCTGTCCCCGAAGTCGGTGGTGCGCGACATGATCGAGCGCAGCATGACCTTCTCCGAGATGGTCTCGCACTACGGCCTGGCCCGCTCCGAGGGGCTGGTCCTGCGCTATCTCGCCGACGCCTACCGCGCGCTGCGGCAGACGGTGCCGGACGCCGCGCGCACGGAGGAACTCGAGGACATCATCGAGTGGCTCGGCGAGCTGATCCGGCAGGTCGACTCATCGTTGCTCGACGAGTGGGAGTCCCTCACCCATCCCGGGGTGGAATCCGACGACCAGCAGATCGCGTTCGGCGTCGACTCCCCTCGCCCGTTGTCCGCGAACGTCCGCGCGTTCAAGGTCATGGTCCGCAACGCGATGTTCAAGCGGGTCGAACTGGCCTCGCGTCGACGCTGGGACGAACTCGCGGCCCTCGGCGACGGTCTCGACGCCGAGGACTGGGAAGACCTGCTCGAGCTGTACTTCGACGAGTACGACGAGATCGGTACCGGCCCCGACGCGCGTGGACCGCTGCTGTTCACCGTCGAGATGGGTCCCGAGTTGTGGCGGGTGCGTCAGACCCTGCACGATCCGCAGGGCGATCACGGCTGGGCGTTGATCGGCGAGGTGAACCTCCGCGAGTCCGATGCGGCCGGTGAAGTGGTGTTCGACGAGTTCGAGATCGTCGAGGGCTGATCGTCGCAGCGGCGGACCTCGGGAGCGGTAGCCTGACTCGGTGAGCGAACCGACCGTGCAACCCTTCCGCTTGGCCTACGTCCCGGGTGTCACCCCCGCGAAGTGGGTGCGGGTGTGGAACGAGCGGATGCCGGACGTCCCGATCGAACTGGTCCCCGTCGAACCCACGGGCGGTGCGGATCCGCTACGCGAGGACGTCGCCGACATCGCGCTGCTGCGCCTGCCGCTGCAGCGGGACGGCCTGTCGGTCATCCCGCTCTACACCGAGGTCTCCGTCGTAGTGGTGCCCAAGGAGCACGTGTTCGCGGCGGTCGACGAGGTGTCGGTGTCCGACCTCGCCGACGAGACGGTGCTGCATCCGCTCGACGACGTGCTCGACTGGGTCGCCCTACCCGGTGAGGAGGCGTTCGAGCGGCCCGCGACCACCGAGGACGCGATCTCGCACGTCGCCTCGGAGGTGGGTGTGCTCGTCACGCCGCAGTCGCTCGCCCGCCTGCACCACCGCCGCGACCTGACCTACCGTCCCGTCGTCGACGCGCCCGCGTCCCAGGTGGGTCTCGTGTGGGTCACCGACCGGACGACCGATCACGTCGACGAGTTCGTGGGCATCGTCCGGGGACGGACGGCCAACAGTTCCCGTGGCCGCAGCGATTCCGAGCCGGACGCCGAGTCGGGCGGCACCTCGCGTCGTGGCGAACGCAAGGGCTCGACCCCGAAGCGCCGCGCGCCCGAGCCCAAGACGTCCCGCCGGGCGGGGACGTCCGCGCGGAAGCGCCCCGGGAAGCCTCGGCGCGGTAAGCGCTGATCGACACTGCCGCGGTCGGTGCTGATCGGGGTCTTCGTCAGGAAACGGGGCGGCAGGTCGGCGGGACGCAGCCGCGGATGGTCTCGGCGAGGATGCGGTAGTCGACTCCGCGCGGGGACGACGAGCGGAACACCAGTCCGATGCGGCGGCCGGGTGCCGGGTCCGCGAAGTGCGCGACCTCGAGGTCTCCCCGGGCGGTTTCGACGGCGACCGCGGAGGCCGGGACGAGGGTGATACCCAATCGTCCTGCGACGCAGCGCACCACGGTGGACAGGGAGGTCGCGCGGGTGTCGCCGAGTGCCGGTCGCGCGTCGATGGACCGGCACAGGTCGAGTGTCTGGTCGCGCAGGCAGTGGCCTTCGTCGAGCAGCAGCAGTTGTGCGTCGTCGAGCGCGGAGACCGAGAGGTCGGTGCGCCCGGCGAGTTCGTGTCCGGTCGGCAGGACGAGGACGAAATCCTCGTCGTACAGCGGCACTTCGATGACACCCGAGACGTCTGCGGGCAGGGCGAGGACGGCGACGTCGAGGGTTCCGGCGCGCAGGGCGTCGAGGAGACGCGCGGTCTGGTCCTCGACGACCTGCAGCGACAGCGCCGGCATCGTCCGGTCGAGTGCGGGCAGGATCTCGGGCAGGACGTAGGGCGCGACGGTGGGGATCAGGCCCACCCGCAGCGGGCCCGAGAGTCCGTCGGACACTCCTGCAGCCGCGTCGACGAAGCCGTCGGCGGCGTCGAGTACCACCTCCGCGTAGGGAAGCAGGCGCGCTCCCACCGGTGTCACGAGCACGCGGCGGGTGCTCCGCTCGATGAGCTGGACGCCGAGGCCGTTCTCGAGAGCCGCCAGCCCCTGGGACAGGGTGGGCTGGCTGACCTCGAGTCGCGCTGCTGCCGTGCCGAAGTGGCGGTAGGTGGCCACCGCGACGAAGGCACGCAGCTGCGAGAGGGTGGGCTGGTAGCTCTGATCGGTCACGCCTATCAGTGTAGTGCGACCTATCGCCTCTACCTTTCGCAGCTATCGGACGGTCGTGCGTCGACCACGAGACGGGCGCTCGCTGCGCCGACTGCCAGGTCCTACGACGCCGAGCCCGCCGCTCTTCCGGCAGCGAGGTCGTCCTCGTCCAGCACGACCTCGATCTCGCCACCGAACTCCACACCGGGAGCGAGCGGCAGCCGGTCGCCGCTCCAGAACCGGCCGGGGTCGTACCAGTTGATCCCCCGGTGCCGTTGCCGCAGCAACCCCATCTCCTCCAGCGTCAGCCCCACCACTTCGGCGCAGTACGCGCTCTCGAGCCCACCGGACGGTACGGCCGCCCGGCGACGGCGCGGGAGCCGGCCCGCGAACCATCGCCCCGTGAGTTTCGTCGTCGACGGGAACGGTGTGCCGTCGAGCCGCGCGATCGTGCGCAGCAGCTGGTCCTCCTGGTCCGGGGTGGCCGCCACCGAGATCTGCCGCAGCCAGCCGCGCTGGCCGTAACGCGCGGCCCACACCTGCACCGCACTGCGCAGGTCGTGCAACTGCACGCCGCGCTGGTGCCGCCCGGTCCACATGTCCGGGAGACTGCGTCCGAGCTCGGCGTGCCACATCAGCGGCGGCAGGTCCTCGAGCGCGACCGTCATCCCCACGTGGTTCACCGGTGCGTTGGTCAGCGTCTGGATTGCTCGGTCGGCCGGGGTGGCGCCGCGGAAGATCCACAGGTCCCCCGTGCGGGTCGTCGCCACGGCCTCGTCGAGGGTGAGACGCGAACGCGCACCGGCGGACCGATCTGCCGACGAAGTGTCCATGCCGTCAGCCTGCCATGCCCGACGGCCGCTGGGGTCGTCCCCATGACCCCGACGGACCGCTAGGGTCGCCCCATGGCACTGCGCGGTGGCAAGTGGTGGAAGCTCGTCGGACTCGCCGGGATCGTGGGAGTCGCGGCGACCGGTGCTGTCGCCGCCCGCAACGAGCGACAGCGACGGAACTACAGCCCCGACGAGGTGCGTTCGGTGTTGCACGAGCGCTATGCCCGTTCACTCGCCGCACGCGACGGCAGCGCCGAACTCCCCCTCGCCGAGGTACCGATCGGGCCGAAGGAACGGATCAGCCGAGTGCTGCGGCGATTCCGTCGGCGAGATCGGTGATCTGCTCGTCGGTCATCACGAACGAGGGGGAGATCTGCATCGCGCCCTGACCGGCCGCGCGTCCCGAGATCCCATGCTGCCGCAGGGTTTTGACGAAACCGAGAGCTTCGGACGGATCGGCGAGCTGCACGGCCGCCACCGCACCGAGGCCGCTGCGCACCTCGGCCACCCGCGGGTGGTCCGCCAACGGAGCGAGCTTCTCGTGCAGAGTCCGCTCGATCCGCGCCGCCTCGGCGAGCAGATTCTCACGCTCGATGATGTCGAGGTTGGCGAGCGCGGCCGCCGCAGCCGCGGCGTGCCCACCGTAGGTGTAGCCGTGGCGCCACCACACGTCTCCGGCGAAGAACGGTTCGGCGACGCGCGGAGCGACGAACAGGGCGCCCATCGGCAGGTAGCCGGAGGTGAGTCCCTTGGCCGTGGTGACCATGTCGGGAGCCAGGTCGAATCGCGACGACGCGAACCACGAACCACCGATACGACCGAAGCCGGTGACGACCTCGTCGACGACGAACAGGATGTCGTGGTCGCGGCAGATGTCGCGGATCTCGGCGAGATAGCCGTCCGGCGGCAGGTACACCCCGCCCGCACCGATGACGGGTTCGCAGAAGAAGGCCGCGATGGAGTCGGCACCGACCGAATCGATGAGTTCGAGCAGCGCCTTGGCGTCGTCCCAGGCAACCCGCGCGGTGTCCTCCCACAGGCGGCCGTAGCCCTCACCGTTGACGGGGATACCGGCGAGCGAGGTGCCGCCGACATGCATGCCGTGGTACGCCTTCTCGCGCGAGACCAGCAGCCGCTTGCCGGGCTTCCCGAGCTCCTGCCAGTACCGCCGCGCGAGCTTGGCCGCCGAGTCGACGGAGTCGGATCCGCCCGAGGTGAAGAAGATCTTGCTGCCCGGAACCGGGGCGACCCCCGCGAGACGCTCGGCGAGTTCGACGGCGGGCTCGGAGGTCAGGTCGCCGAAGTTCGAGTAGTGGGCGAGTTTGGCGACCTGCGCTGCGATCGCCTCGCCGATCTCGGTGCGGCCGTGACCTACATTGGTGAACCACAGTCCGGCGGTGGCGTCGAGGTAGCGTTTGCCGGCGTCGTCCCAGATGTACGCGCCTTCCCCGCGCGACACGACGAATGCGCCGTCCCGTTCGATCGCGCCCATATCGGCGAATCCGTGCCACAACGCACCCACGACCAACTCCCGTCCACGACGATCACGACACCCGTCATCGTATGCGGAGGAAACGACTCTGGCGCCGGAGGCCCGTACCCGCCACCCGGGTGCCATGACCGAGTTCCGCTTCTCCGTCAACATCTTCGAGGTCGGGTCTCCCGATGCGTTCGTTCGCTGGTGCCGCGCCGTCGAGGACGCGGGTTTCGACGCGGTGTACGCGGCCGACCATCTCGGTGTCCCCACGTCGTTCCCCGTCCTGGTCGCCGCCGCCGGTGCCACCGAGCGTCTGCGGGTCGGCACGATGGTGCTCGATGCCGGTTCCTGGAATCGGGCACTGCTCGCTCGCGAGATCGCGACCACCGATGTGCTCACCGGCGGCCGGCTCGAGATCGGCCTCGGAGCAGGGGCCACATGAGATGGGAGTTCGAGGCGGCCGGGATCGAGTGGGAACGCTTCGACGAGCGCGCCGAGCGTCTCGAATCCACCGTGCAGGAACTGCAGCGATCGTTCACCGGGCCCGGCTTCGACGAGCAGGCGGCGTTGCGCGAAGCGTTCGACCTGCCCGTGCTCCGTCCGGTGCAGCGGCGCGGATTCGGCGGCTACGGCCCGCCCCTGATCGTCGGAGGCACCGCGACCGGATCTTTTCCGTCGTCGCCGCCCACGCCGACATCGTGAGTGTCGCGGGTGCCGTCCTGCTGCCGGGGAGGCCACCGGGGACGTTCCGCATCGCCACCGCGGCCGAGGCCGACGACCTGCTCGACTCGCCGTTCGTGCTGATCGGGACGGTCGACGAGATGGCCGGGCAGATCCTGCACAGCCGGGAGCGCTACGGGTTCACCCACTTCACGGTCCACGCCCCGTACCGGGAGACCTTCGGTGAAGTGATCGGCCGGGTGCGTGCTCTGGCGGGCTGACCACCTGGCCTGCCTGCCCTCCCCGACCGGCCCCGACCGGGTCGTTTCGCTAGGCTGTGTGATCAGCATGTCCATCTCCCCCGCCCCGAATCGTCGCGAACTGCGCGCTGCCCTGTCCGAGGTCTCCCTCCGCGACGAGAACCGCCTCCGTCGCAGGCTCGACCGGGCGCGGGGCGGCGAGGCGCTGACCGAGGTCGCCGCCGAGATCGAGACCGCCCGCGCCCGGCTCACGTCCCGTGCGTCGTCGGTCCCAGAGATCCGTTATCCCGAGGACCTACCGGTCTCGCAGCGCAAGGACGACATCGCCGCCGCGATCCGCGACCACCAGGTCGTAGTGGTCGCCGGAGAGACCGGTTCGGGCAAGACGACGCAGATCCCGAAGATCTGCCTCGAACTCGGGCGCGGGGTTCGCGGCCTGATCGGCCACACCCAGCCGCGCCGTATCGCCGCGCGCGCCGTCGCCGAGCGACTCGCGGAGGAACTGGACACCGAGCTCGGCAACGCCGTCGGATACACGGTGCGCTTCAACGATCAGGTCACCGAGTCGACACTCGTCAAGCTGATGACCGACGGCATCCTCCTCGCCGAGATCCAGCGCGACCGCCTGCTGCGCCAGTACGACACGCTCATCATCGACGAGGCGCACGAGCGCAGCCTCAACATCGACTTCCTGCTCGGCTACCTCGCGCAGCTGCTTCCGCGTCGCCCCGACCTGAAGGTGATCATCACCTCGGCGACGATCGACCCCGAACGTTTCGCGCGCCACTTCGCCGACGCGAACGGCACGCCTGCCCCCATCGTGGAGGTCTCCGGCCGCACCTATCCCGTCGAGGTGCGTTACCGGCCGCTGACCGTCGAGGTGGGCGACACGCTGGTCGACCGCGACCCCGTCGACGCGGTGTGCGAGGCCGTCGAGGAACTCCAGCGCGAGGGCGACGGCGACATCCTGGTCTTCCTCTCCGGCGAGCGCGAGATCCGCGACACCGCCGACGCACTGCGCGACCGCAAGCTCCGCAACACCGAGATCCTCCCGCTCTACGGACGCCTGTCGGCGGCCGAACAGCACCGGGTCTTCGCACCGCACACGGGCCGGCGGGTCGTGTTGTCCACCAACGTCGCCGAGACGTCCCTGACGGTTCCCGGCATCCGCTACGTCGTCGACCCCGGCACCGCACGTATCTCGCGGTACTCGGTGCGGACGAAGGTGCAGCGACTGCCGATCGAGCCGATCTCGCAGGCCTCGGCGCGGCAGCGCGCCGGACGGTGCGGTCGTGTCGCCGACGGCATCTGCATCCGTCTGTACTCGGAGGACGACTTCGACGGCCGGCCGGAGTTCACCGAGCCCGAGATCCTGCGCACCAACCTCGCGTCGGTAGTGTTGCAGATGACGGCGCTCGGTCTCGGCGACATCGAGGCGTTCCCGTTCGTGGAGGCCCCGGATCCCCGCGCGATCCGCGACGGCATCGCTCTGCTCGAGGAGCTCGGCGCGCTCGAACCCGCCAAGAAGGGCGAGACGCCGCGCCTGACCGCGACGGGCCGCGAGATCGCCCGCCTGCCCGTCGATCCGCGCATGGCCCGCATGATCGTCGAGGGCCACCGGAACGGATGTCTGCGCGAGGTGCTCATCATCGTCGCGGCCCTGTCGATCCAGGACGTGCGCGAACGCCCGACCGAGTTCCAGCAGGCCGCCGACGAGAAGCACGCCCGGTTCGCGGTCGAGGGCTCGGACTTCCTGGCCTTCCTGCGATTGTGGGACTACCTGAAGGAGCAACGGCGGGAACTGTCGTCGAGCAGGTTCCGCAGGTTGTGCCGCGACGAGTTCCTGCACTGGTTGCGGATCCGTGAGTGGCAGGACCTGCAGGGGCAGCTCCGTCAGATCACTGTCGACATGGGCTGGCAGACGCACCACCGCGACGTGAATCCCGACGACGTCCACAAGTCCCTGCTTGCAGGTCTGCTGTCGCACATCGGTCTTCGCGAGGGCGACAAGCGCGACTTCCTCGGTGCCCGCGGCGCACGGTTCGCCGTCTTCCCGGGATCGTCGTTGTTCAAGAAGCCTCCGCGCTGGGTCATGGCCGCCGAACTCGTGGAGACCTCACGGCTGTGGGCGCGGACGGCCGCGCGCATCGAACCCGAATGGGTCGAGAAGCTCGCTCCGCACCTGGTCAAGCGCACCTACTCGGAGCCGCACTGGTCGACGCGCCGCGAGTCGGCGATGGCCTACGAACGCGTCACGCTCTACGGCATCCCCCTGGTCGCCCAGCGTCCCGTGCCGTACGGACGGATCGATCCGGAGGTCTCGCGCGAACTGTTCATCCGCCACGCCCTCGTGCAAGGCGAATGGCGCACGCAGCACAAGTTCTTCCACGACAACCGGGCGCTGCTCGAGGACGTCGAGGAACTCGAACACCGTGCGCGCCGGCGCGACATCGTCGTCGACGACGAGACCCTGTTCGACTTCTACGACCAGCGGGTCGGCCCGGAGGCGATCTCGGCCCGGCACTTCGACACGTGGTGGAAGAAGACCCGCAGGCAGCAACCCGACCTGCTGACGTTCACGCCGGACACCGTGGTGAACCAGGACGCCGCCTCGGTGCTCGAGGGCGACTATCCGGACGCGTGGCGCCAGGGCGAGATCCAGTTCCCCCTCACCTACCAGTTCGAGCCGGGCACGGAGGAGGACGGTGTCACCGCCCGCGTCCCCGTCGCGCTGCTCGCGAACCTCAAGTCCGTCGGTTTCGACTGGCTGGTACCCGGGATGCGGACCGAGCTGGTCACGGCCCTCATCAAGACCCTGCCGAAACACCTCCGGAGGCAGGTCGTACCGGCTCCCGATTTCGCAGCGGCCGCCCTCGCCTCGGTGACGCCGCGCTCCGAACCGCTCGTCAATGCGATGGCCCGCGAGCTGTCCCGGCTCGGCCGGTGCACGATCGAGTCCTCGGACTTCGATACCGGTGCGTTGCCCGACCATCTGCGGATGACCTTCGCCGCGGTCGACGAGCGCGGCACCGTGCTCGGCCGCAGCAAGAGCCTGGCGGCCCTGCGGAAGAAGTTGGCTCCGCGGGTCGAAGCGGAGGTCTCGCGCGCCGCTGCGGGCACCGAACGTCCCGCGGCGGTGGTGTGGACGGCCGAGACCCTCGGGAACCTGCCGGAGACCGTCACCCGCGAGGTCGGTGGCCGGAAGGTCACCGGTTACCCTGCCCTGGTCGCGGAGAAGGACGGCGTCGCGGTGCGCGTGCTCAGCACACCGCAGGCCCAGCAGAACGCGACGCGTCAGGGGTTGCGTGCCCTGCTTCTGTCGTCGGCACCGACGAAGGCGAAGGCCGTGACCTCGGGGCTGACCAACATGGAGCGGCTCGCGCTCGGGCGGAACCCCGACGGATCGTTCGAAGCGCTGATCGAGGACTGCCGTGCCTGCGCGGTGGACGAACTCATCGCCGCACACGGCGCACCCGTGCGCACGCCCGACGAGTTCGAGGCGCTCGCGTCCACGGTGCGGTCACACCTGCCGGGGCGCGTGGCCCGTCTGTTGAAAGCGGTTGTGCCCGTGCTGTCCCGCGCCCACGAGGTGGGTGTGCTCCTCGATCGGTCGGACGGCGAGGCTGCCGACGACGTACGCGAACAGCTGCAGTCGTTGCTGTTCCCCGGCTTCGTCACCGATCTGGGGTCGCGGCGGATCGCCGACCTGCCGCGCTATCTCACCGCGGCCGCGCAACGACTGGAGGCGTTGCCGGCGAGTGCGCATCGCGATGCCGCGGGAATGGATGTGCTCGATCGCGTCTACGGCGCCTACGACAAGCTACTCGCACGACTGCCGGAGGAACGGCGCGCCGCGCCCGAGGTGGTCGAGATCTACTGGATGATCGAGGAACTGCGCGTGAGCCTGTTCGCGCAGGGTCTCGGAACGCGGATCCCGGTGTCGGAGAAGCGCGTCCTGAAGGCGATCGACGGGATCCGGTAGCGACCGGACCGGCCGGCGTGCGGTCGGCTTCGACCGGGTCGCTCAGTCGGTCTCGACCGAGCAGGACTTCTTGTGCTCGCGCAGTTCCTGAATCTCGCGTTCGAAATCCTCTGCAGAACTGAAGGAACGGTAGACCGAGGCGAATCGAAGATAGGCAACCTCGTCGAGATCTCGTAGGGGTCCGAGGATCGCCAGTCCGACCTCGTGGCTCGGGACCTCGGGTGAGCCCTTCGCCCGCACCGCGTCCTCGACCTGCTGCGCGAGCTTGTTGAGTGCGTCGTTGTCGACATCGCGCCCCTGGCAGGCGCGGGCCACGCCGCGCACGACCTTCTCGCGGCTGAACGGCTCGGTCACGCCGCTGCGCTTGACGACGGACAGCACGGCCGTCTCGACTGTGGTGAAGCGGCGTCCGCATTCGGGACACGCCCGCCGACGACGGATCGCGGCACCCTCGTCTGCCTCGCGCGAATCGACCACCCGGGAATCGGGATGGCGGCAATACGGGCAGTACATGTCGGTTCCTTCGTCGTGCCCGTGCGGGTCGCGACGTCGGCGCCGAAGCGATGTCTCCCGACCGGAACCGTCTCCACCCGCGAGTGGGCCGACACCGCCGCAACCACACGGAGTGGTGTGACTGACAGTGTTAGACAATACCCGCCTGTCCGGCTCGGGAGCGGATCGCGGGTCGGGCGGGGCCACGACGCCCTCATTCCCGGCTGGAATCCGGCAAGAGGAGGCGGCTTCCGGCCTGCACGGCCGTACCGTCGAGCGAGTTGAGGTCGGCGATCCTCGCGACCGTGACGTCGACCGGGACGTCGGGCCACACGCGAGCGGCCAAGGCCTCCAGGCTCTCCCCCTCTCGCACGACCGTGGTGCCGGCGCTCTGCGAGATCACCTCATCGGTGCGCACGTGGGCGAGCACGAGGAGCATCGTGGTCGCGAGCGCGGTGAGGAGCACCGTCGTGGCCATCTGCCGCCAACTCGTCCCCTTCGCAGGCCGGCGACTGCGCGGTGCGATCTCCGAACGGCGGTGCAGGGGTTCCCGCGAGGGCGCGGCGACGCGCGGTCTCGTCCGCGCCGGGACACGGGTGCGATGGTGCAGCGTCGACGTCGCGATCGGCCGGATGCGATATGCCGCCGCCCCGGGCACACCTGCTCCCGGCGGGCCCACGACGGTCCGCCCTGCCGTGCTCGTCCTGACTGAGGCACCGGTTCGGACCACCGCGCCCTGTCGCGCCGTACCCACCGGAACCGCCGTGTCGATCCGAACCGCTCTGCTCATCGGAAATCCTCCGTGTCGCTGTGCGTGGTCTTCCGACCCCGTCCGTGTCGCTGTGCGTGGCTTTCCGACCCCGTCCGACCACTCGATCATGTGTTCGAACGAAAGTCTGTTCGAATGTTTTATCACGAGTCACAGCCTGACGGCAGCTCCTCGGAGGGTGAATCTCGAACATCTGTTTGATATACGCGCGGGATCTCGATAGATTCGAAAGGCAACTTGCAACCCATCCGACACTCGCCGCACGGAGGTCACGATGAAGGCGGACGGAACATCCACAGCCCGCCGGGGCGGACCCGCGACCGACGATCCCACCGCGAGCCTCACCGAGCGTCAGCGTCGTGTGCTCGAGGTCATCCGCGATTCCGTCAGCGAACGGGGGTACCCGCCGAGCATCCGTGAGATCGGCGACGCCGTCGGCCTCAACTCCACATCCTCCGTCGCACACCAGCTGCGCACGCTCGAACGGAAGGGCTTTCTGCGCCGGGATCCGAACCGTCCGCGTGCCGTGGACGTCCGCGGTCTCGAGCCCACCCCCGCACCCGAGTCCTCGCCCGAGGTGGTCGCCGGCTCGTCGACCGACGACATCCCTTCGGCGGCAATGGTTCCCGTCGTCGGCCGGATCGCTGCCGGTGGTCCGATCCTGGCCGAAGAATCGGTCGAGGATGTCTTCCCGCTGCCGCGCGAACTCGTCGGTCAGGGCTCGCTGTTCCTGCTCAAGGTCGTCGGCCAGTCGATGATCGACGCGGCCATCTGCGACGGCGACTGGGTGGTCGTCCGGCAGCAGAACGTCGCCGACAACGGCGATATCGTCGCCGCGATGCTCGACGGCGAGGCCACCGTCAAGACGTTCAAGCGGGTCGACGGCGACGTCTGGCTCATGCCGCACAACCCGATGTTCGAACCCATCCCGGGCAACGACGCAGTCGTCCTCGGCAAGGTCGTCACGGTCGTCCGCAAGATCTGACCCCGGGCCACCGGAGACGAACGAGACCGGGGTGGCTCCGCACAGCGAAGCCACCCAGGCCCTCTCGTACGTGCCTCAGACGTTGAGGCCGCGCCCGATGACTTCCTTCATGATCTCGTTCGTGCCGCCGTAGATCTTCTGCACGCGGGCATCGAGGTACGCCTTGGCGACCGGGTACTCGCGCATGTAGCCGTAGCCACCGTGCAGCTGCAGGCAGCGGTCGATCAGCTCGACCTGCTTGTCGGTGGTCCAGTACTTGGCCATCGCGGCCTCCTGGACGGTGAGCTTCTTCTCGTTGAGCAGCTCGATGCACCGGTCCACGAACACCCGGGCCAGCTGGGTCTCGGTGGCGAGCTCGGCGAGCTCGAAGCGGGTGTTCTGGAACTTGCCGATCGGCTTGCCGAACGCCTTGCGGTCGCGGCAGTACTGGATCGTGTCGTCGAGCACGCGCTCCATCGCAGCAGCGGCGACGACGGCGATCGCGAGACGTTCCTGCGGCAGGTTCTGCATCAGGTAGATGAAGCCCATGCCCTCCTGGCCGAGGAGGTTGGCCGCCGGGACGCGAACGTCGTTGAAGCTGAGCTCCGCCGTGTCCTGCGCGTCGAGGCCGATCTTGTCGAGGTTGCGTCCCCGCTCGAAGCCCGGCATGCCGCGCTCGACGACGAGCAGCGAGAAGCCCTGGGCGCCCTTCTCCGGGTCGGTGCATGCGACGACGATCACCAGATCGGAGTGGATGCCGTTGGTGATGAACGTCTTGGCGCCGTTGAGGACCCAGTCGTCACCGTCGCGCACCGCGCGGGTCTTGATGCCCTGCAGGTCGCTGCCGGTGCCCGGCTCGGTCATCGCGATGGCCGTGATCAGCTCACCCGAACAGAAGCCCGGGAGCCAACGCTTCTTCTGCTCCTCGTTGGCGAGCTCGAGCAGGTAGGGAGCGACGACATCGTTGTGCAGCATGAAGCCCAGACCGCTGAAGCCCAGCTTGGTGGTCTCCTCGGCCATGATGGCGTTGTAGCGGAAGTCGTCCATGCCACCGCCGCCGTACTCCTCCGGCACCGCCATGCCGAGGAAGCCCTGCGCGCCGGCCTTCTTCCACACCTCACGGTCGACGATCTTGTCCTTCTCCCACTGCTCGTGGAAGGGGGCCACCTCCTGTTCGAGGAACTTCCGGTACGACTCCCGGAAGAGGTCGTGCTCGGGCTCGAAAAGGGTGCGTTGCATCTGCGCTCCTGTGTGAGACGTCGTTCGACATACTCACGGTATGCAGACGAGGGTGCGGTGACGCTGACACAACCGAGCGCATTTTGTGACCCGGACGACCCCGGCGGGTACGCGTCGGTATCGAACGACCCGCGGGCACGGGTCGGTGTCGGCCGATGCGCCGGGTTCCGGTCAGCGGCGCAGATCCGCGAGTCTGCGCAGCAGCGGGTACGCGACGAGGATGCCGATCGAACCCCAGGCGATACCGCCGAGTTCGACCGAGCCGATCGACAGGGTCAGGTCGCCGATGCCGGCGACGAGCGCCGCGGCCGCGACCGTGAGGTTGACCGGATCCGTGAAGTCGACCTTCGCCTCCGTCCAGATGCGGACACCGAGGATGCCGATCAGGCCGTAGAGCACGAGGGTCGCGCCGCCGAGGACGCCCTCGGGCACGGTGAACACCAGCGCACCGAACTTCGGCGAGAAGGCCAGCACGACGGCGGTGACCGCCGCAACGGCGTATGCAGCGGTCGAGTACACGCGCGTGGCCGCCATGACGCCGATGTTCTCGGCATAGGTGGTCGTGCCCGAGCCGCCGCCCGCACCCGCGAGGGTGGTCGCAAGGCCGTCGGCGATGAGCGCATTGCCGGCCATGTCGTCGAGGTTTCGACCGGTCATCGCGGCGACCGCCTTGACGTGGCCTACGTTCTCCGCGACCAGCACGACGACGACGGGCAGCGCCAACAGCACGACCGACAGTTCGAAAGTGGGGCCGTGCAGATCGGGCAGACCGAACCACGCCGCGTCGCGCATGGCGTCGATGCGCTCGGACGCGATCGCCCCGGTGAACGCCGCGAAGATCCATCCGACGATCACACCGACGAGGATGCCGAGGCGGCCGAGCATGCCCGGGCCGACCACCGTCACGAGCAGTGTGACCACGAGCGTGATCGTGGCGACGAGCGGTTGGGCTTCGAACGATCCGGTGGCCGTCGGCGCGAGGTTGAGGCCGATGAGGGCGACGATCGCCCCGGTGACCACCGGCGGCATGACCGCGTCGATGATGCGCGAACCCACCGCCTTGACCACGAGGCCGACAAGCACCAGCACGATACCGACGGCGACGATCCCGCCGAGCTGCGCTGCCGGACCGGAACCGGCCGAGGCGCTGAGCGGCGCGATGAACGCGAAAGACGAACCGAGATAGCTGGGCACCCGGCCGCGCGTGATGATCAGGAACAGCGCGGTGCCGATACCGGAGAACAGCAGCGTGGTCGTGACGGGGAAGCCCGTGATCGTCGGCACGAGCAGGGTGGCGCCGAACATCGCGATGACGTGCTGCATCCCGATGCCGATGGTGCGCGGCCACGACAGTCGCTCGTGCGGTGCGACCACCGCACCGGGGTTGATGCGACGTCCGTCGCCGTGCAGGGTCCAGCCGCGGCGTGTGGTCGTGCGTCCGGTCGTGTTCGCTCGTTCGGTCACGACAGGTCATCGTAGAACCGGCAGCCTCATCGGCGTAGAACAGGCCGTCCCGGCCGCGTAGAACAGGCCGTCCCGGCCGCGTAGAACAGGCCGTCCCGGCCGCGTAGAACAGGCCGTCCCGGCCGCGCCGCTCAGTCCAGCAGTTTCGCTGCCGCGGCACGTGCCGCGACGGGGTCGTCGCTCGCGAGGACCGCCTCGGCCGCCTCACGGCAACGGTCCATCGGGACCGAGGAGAGCCGGGCGCCGACACCCGTCACCGCCGACGCGGCGCACGACAGGGACGTCACGCCCATTCCGGTCAGGACGCAGGCGAGGAGCGGGTCGGCCGCCGCCTCGCCGCACACCCCCACCGGCTTGCTCGCGGCCGCCCCGGCCTGCGCCGCGCGGGCCACGAGTGCGAGCACCGCGGGCTGCCACGGGTCGGTGAGTGCGGCCAGCTGCGGCGACATCCGATCGGCCGCCATCGTGTACTGGGCGAGGTCGTTGGTGCCGATCGACAGGAAGTCCAGGTGTTCGAGCAACCGATCGGCGAGCAGCGCCGCGGACGGAACCTCGATCATGACGCCGGGTGACAGCCCGCGCTCGCGCACCCGCGCGGCGAAATCGGCCGCCTCCGAGACGGTCGCCACCATCGGTGCCATGACCCACGGCGTGGCGCCGGTGCGCGAGGCCGCGGCGGCCACCGCGTCGAGCTGACGGTCGAGGACTCCCGGCGCCGTGGTCGTGATGCGGATACCGCGGACGCCGAGGGCGGGATTGTGTTCGTCGGGGTGGTTGGCGAACCGGAGGGGCTTGTCGGAGCCGGCGTCGAGGGTCCGCAGGACGACCTTCCGTCCCTCGAACGCCTCGAAGACCTCCGCATAGATGTCGGCCTGCTCGTCCACCGTCGGTTCGGTGTCGCGGTCGAGGAAACACAACTCGGTGCGGAACAGTCCGACGCCCTGCGCCGGCGTCCGGCGCGCCGCGCGGGCACCCGATCCGTCCTGCACGTTGGCGAGGATCTCGACCGGGTGACCGTCGGCGGTGGCGCCGGGACCGGACCAGCCCGCCACCCGCTCGCGCTCGACGCGGTCGCGTTCGACCTCGGCTGCGGCCTCGGCGCTGTCCGGGGAGATCACGATCCGGCCCGTCGCGCCGTCGACCAGCACCTCGGTGCCGGCAGGGACGTCGTCGAGACCTGCCACCGCGACGACACACGGGATGCCGAGCTGGCGCGCGATGATCGCGGTGTGGCTCGTGGGTCCTCCGAGGGAGGTGGCCAGCGCGACGACGACGGACGGGTCGAGTCCGGCGGTGTCGGCGGGTGCGAGATCGGCCGCGAGGAGCACGGACGGCGAATCGGGCATCTCGAGACCGGGTTCGGGGGCGCCCTGCAGTTCGGCGATCACGCGGTCGCGGATGTCGAGCAGGTCGGTGACCCGCTCGGACTGCAGCCCGCCCATCTTCTCGAACAGGGCCGCGAACTGGTCGGTGGCGGCGACGGTGGCACCGACCGCGTCGGATCCGGACCGGATCTTCGTCGCGGTCGCCCCGCGCCAGGCGCGGTCCTCGACCAGCACAGCGGTGGCTTGGAGCACTTCTGCCGCGGCACCCGATGCACGCGAGGCGCGGGCGCGCAGCCGCTCGGCCACGACCTTCGCGGCGTCCTCGAACCGGCCCACCTCGGCCTCGCGCGCCGTGTCGGGGATCGAGGCGCCCTGCGCCGGGACCACAGGACGCGCGACGGGACGGATGACCGGCCCGTATCCGATACCGGGGACGACGGGGGTGCCGTGCAGGACGGACGCCGACTGCTCCATGGAGATCTCCTCACCGCAGTAGTTCGTTGTGACTCAGATTACTCGGAAGCCTTGACATGTCAACACAGACGGGCGTAAAACAACATAAACCAACATTGTTTTCCCCACAGATCGGGTACCCCCAGGAGTGTCGGTGTACGCAGAGGAACGGCAGCAGGCGATCGCAGCACTGGTGGCGGCACGTGGCCGCGTGTCGGTCGCAGTGCTCGCCGACCGGTACGGCGTCACCACCGAGACCGTGCGCCGCGACCTCGCACACCTCGAACGCCTGGGCCTCGTGCGGCGGGTTCACGGCGGCGCGATCCCGGCCGCCTCGCTCTCGGTGGCCGAGCCTGCCCTCTCCGAGCGCGAACACACCCGCGCCGAACACAAGGACCGCATCGCCGCCGCCGCGACGTCCTTCCTCCCGCCGTCCGGCGGAAGCGTGCTCTTCGACGCCGGCACCACGACCGGCAGGATCGTCGGAGCGCTGCCGCCCGAGGTCGACCTCACCGTCGTCACCAACTCGGTGCCGATCGCCGCGCGCCTCGCCGCAATGAGCACCGTGCAGCTGCACCTGCTCGGCGGTCGCGTCCGCGGTGTCACGCAGGCCGCGGTGGGTGCCGAGGCCCTCGCCACCTTGTCGACGGTGCACGTCGACGTGGCCTTCATCGGCACCAACGCGCTGAGCATCGACCACGGCCTGTCCACCCCCGACGCCGACGAGGCCGCGGTCAAGCGCGCGATGGTGCGCACCGCCGACCGGGTCGTCGTGGTCGCCGATTCGTCGAAGGTCGGTCGGCGCAATCTGCTGAGCTTCGCGTCGCTCGAACCGATCGACGTTCTGGTCACCGACACCGATCTCGACGACACCGACCGTCGGCAACTCATCGAACACGGAATCGAGGTGGTGACGACATGATCGTCACGCTCACGGCCAACCCCAGTCTCGATCGCACGGTCGGGCTGACGGGCCCGCTCGAGCGCGGGAAGGTGCATCGCACCGAGCGATCCACCGTCGATCCGGGCGGCAAGGGGATCAACGTCGCGCGTGTGCTGCACGCCGCGACGACCGAGGTCGTCGCCGTTCTCCCGGCCAACGCCGGCGATCCTCTGCTCGCCGCGCTGGACGAGCAGGGCATCGCCCATCGGGCCGTGCCCACCTCCGGGCCGACGCGCAACAACATCACCGTCGCCGAACCCGACGGCACCACGACCAAACTCAACGAACCCGGAACCCCCTGCACCGGACGCACACTCGGCGAGTTGCACGCAGTCCTGCTGGAATGCGCGCAGGGAGCCGCGTGGACCGTCCTGTCCGGTTCTCTTCCTCCCGGTGTGCCCGAGTCGTGGTATGCCGATCTCGTGGGTGCCCTGCGCGGTCTCGGATGCCGCATCGCGGTCGACACCTCCGAGCGGCCACTGCTCGCCCTCGCCGAGCGGTTCCCCGCGGCGGCCCCGGACGTGATCAAGCCGAACGCCGACGAACTGGCCCAGCTCACCGGCGCGGACGCCCACGAACTCGAATCCGGCGCCGCCGCAGGAGACGTCGGCGCCGTGGTCGACGCGGGACGGGTGCTGGTGGAACGCGGGGTCGGCGCGGTACTCGCGACCCTCGGCGGTGCGGGCGCGGTGCTGGTCACCGCCACCGGCGCGTGGCGGGCCACCGCCGACGACGTCACGGTCCGCAGCACGGTCGGCGCGGGCGACTCGTCGCTCGCCGGATATCTGCTCGCCGAGCAGGCCGGTCACACCCCCGACGAGTGCCTGCGCCTCGCCGTGGCGTACGGAACCGCAGCCGTCACGCTCCCCGGAACAGCCCTGCCCACACCCGATTCCGTCGATCCATCCCGAGTGCACGTCACCGACGTCCACCGCCGACCCCGACCGCTCCCCTCCCACTCCTAAGGAACGTCATGTCCGACACCACCTCCGGCTCCGCAGGCGGTTCCTCGATCATCGGCACGGAACTCGTCTCGCTCGATGTAGACCTGGGATCCGACAAGAACTCCGTCATCGCCGCGCTCGCCGAGCGTCTCGCAGCGAACGGTCGCGCATCCGACGCCGACGCACTCACCGCGGCCGTTCTCGAACGGGAGGCCAAGTCCGCCACCGGCCTTCCCGGCGGGATCGCGATCCCGCACGCACGCAGCGAAGCGGTGACCACGCCGTCGCTCGGTTTCGCCCGGCTGTCCCCGAAGGCCGACTTCGGTGCGCCCGACGGACCCGCCGACCTCGTCTTCCTCATTGCCGCGCCCGAAGGTGCGGGCGGCGACCACATGAAGCTGCTCACCGCTCTCGCTCGTGCACTCGTGCGCCCGGACTTCGTCGCGTCGCTGCGCGCGGCCGCGTCCGCGGACGAGGTCATCGCGCTGGTCGAGGACGTCCTCCCGCCCCGACCGGAGTCGTCGGGCAGCGCTCCTGCCGGCTCGACCGCAGCGCCGGAACAGCCGTCACCGACAGCCGCTGCGAAGCCGGCGGTCGCGCCTCCGCAGAGCGCGGAACAGCCCGGAGGCCGCACGATCGTCGCGGTCACCGCGTGCCCGACCGGTATCGCGCACACCTACATGGCCGCCGATGCGCTGGCCGCCGCCGGTGAACGCGCGGGCGTGACGGTCCGGGTGGAGACGCAGGGATCGAGCGGCAGCACTCCCCTGCCCCCCGACGTGATCGCCGGCGCCGACGCCGTCATCTTCGCCACCGACGTGGGGGTCAAGGGCCGCGAACGGTTCGCCGGGAAGCCCGTGATCGCATCGGGCGTCAAGCGCGCGATCAACGAACCGGACACCATGGTCGACGAGGCCCTGCGGGCCGCCACCGATCCGTCCGCACGCACCGTCGAGGGCACCGCGGGCGCCCCGGCGGGTGAGTCGGAGAGCGGCAGCGACCTCGGTTGGGGTACCCGGCTGCGGCAGATCCTGCTCACCGGTGTGAGTTACATGATCCCGTTCGTCGCGGCCGGTGGTCTGCTCATCGCTCTGGGCTTCCTGCTCGCCGGTCCCGACATCACCGACTCGGCCGCCGACATCGTCCTCGACAACACGCTCACCAACCTTCCCGAGGGTGGGCTCGGCACTTATCTCGGTGCGGTGCTGTACCAGATCGGCTCGTTGGCGTTCTCGTTCCTCGTCCCGGCACTGGCCGGGTACATCGCCTTCGCGATCGCGGACCGTCCGGGTCTGGCTCCGGGCTTCACCGCCGGTGCGGTGGCCGTCTTCGTCGGCGCCGGTTTCATCGGCGGTCTGGTCGGTGGCATCATCGCCGGCTTCGCGGCCCTGTGGGTCGGCCGTATCCCGCTGCCCACTTGGGCTCGTGGCCTGATGCCTGTGGTGATCATCCCGCTGCTCGCGAGCCTGATCGTCGGTGGGCTCATGTTCCTGCTGCTCGGTCGCCCGCTCGCCGCGATCACGACCGGTCTCACCGACTGGCTCAACGGTCTGTCCGGTGGTTCCGCGGTGCTGCTCGGTGCGATCCTCGGCCTGATGATGTGCTTCGACCTCGGCGGACCGGTCAACAAGGCCGCCTACGCCTTCGCGGTCGCGGGTCTCGACGTCGCCAACACCGGTTCGCTCGAGATCATGGCGGCGGTCATGGCCGCCGGTATGGTTCCGCCGCTCGCCATGGCGCTGTCGTCGCTGGTGCGTCCGCGTCTCTACAGCACGGCCGAACGCGAGAACGGCAAGGCCGCCTGGCTGCTCGGTGCATCGTTCATCTCGGAGGGCGCCATCCCGTTCGCGGCGGCCGACCCGTTCCGGGTCATCCCGTCGATGATGCTCGGCGGCGCCGTGACCGGCGGCATCGTCATGGCGACGGGTGTCACGCTCACCGCTCCCCACGGCGGATTGTTCGTGCTGTTCGCGATGGACCGCGTCGTGTGGTTCCTGATCGCACTGGCAGCCGGTACGGTGGTCGCCGCACTCGCGGTCAGTATCGCCAAGTCGATCACGCGTCCCGCCCGGGTTGCCGCCGACGAGGCGAACCCCCAGCCCGTAGCGGCACGCTCCTGATCACAGCGGCACGCTCCTGATCACAGCGGCACGCTCCTGATCACAGCGGCACGCTCCTGATCACAGCGGCACGCGCCTGATCTACCCGACTTCCTGCACTTCCCCACCACGAAGGAGATTCCCATGCCCAGCACCACCGTTGCCGTCGGTTCGTCCATCGGCCTGCACGCCCGTCCTGCAGGGATCATCGCCGAGGCCGTGGTCGCGGCCGGTGTCCCCGTGACCCTCGCGGTCGACGGCGGCGAGCCCGTCGACGCCGGTTCGGCCCTGATGATCATGACGCTCGGCGCAGAAAAGGGCACGCAGGTCACGATCTCGTGCGATGACGACGCGGTCCTCGCGCAGGTCGCGGAGCTGGTCGCCGCGGACCTCGACGCCTGATCTCAGCGGCGGGCGCGGCGCCGGACGACGAGTCCGAGCACCCCGAGGGCTATGACTCCGGCGGCCACGCTCGCACCGACGACCGGCAGTGCCGCGGGCGACATCTCGTCCGCGGCATCGTCGTCCGCGGGTGCGAAGAGATCGGTCGCACCGCGACGGATATGGATCGGTGGATTCTCCGTGCCTGCCGCGCCGCGCTCGGACGCGGTGACCAGGTCACCGTCGGCGGTGAATGCGACGGCTTCGCCCTGCGGTTCGTCCGGGACCGGGACGCGGAAGCGCGGACCGGCGACCAGAGCGGACGCGAGATCGCCGTCGGGGACGTGGAACAGGTAGACGTCGGTGTAGGTGCGGACCGCCGCGACCGTCCCGTCGGCGTTGACCGCACCGCCGGTGATCATCGAGGAGGACGCACCGGGAATGGGACCGCCGGGGGTGTCCGACGGTCCGAGTGCCAGCGACCCGACCCTCTCGAGGGGGGCAGGTCCCGGGACGGGGAGGCCGTCGATCGTGAGTCCGCGTGCGGGCCGGTAGACATTGCTCGAGCCGAACAGCGCCTTCGTCACGATCACAGGTTCGCCTGTCGCGGAGACGAGCACGGTCTCGGCGTCGCGGGGACCGTCTGGATAGGTCAGCCGGTGCAGATCTCCCTGCCCGGTGTCGGGGTCGAGGGAGATGAGCGCGATCGTCTCGCGGACGCGGGTGTTGTCGCCGAGATCCCCGAGCCACAACCGGCCGTCGGGCCCCGCGGCGAGATCCTCGACGTCGTAGGGATCGACGGGCGACGGAACGCGTTGCAGCACCGAGCAATCGTCGTCGAGTTCGACGATGCGTTCGTCCTCCCCGGCATCGGGCGTCGCGAACAGCCGGTCGCCGATCGTCGCGAGGCCGGACAGTTCGGTGAGCACGGGATCGTCGGGGGTACACAGCATCTCGGTCGGCAGATCGGCGACCGGAATCCCGGTGTCCTGCGCGCCTGCGTGCGAGACCGGCACGAACGCCGCGACGGCAGCGAGCAGCGCCGCCCGGCGTACGACCCGCATCAGGCCGCGAAGTCGACCAATGCCGACGCCAGCGCTGCCGGCACCTTCGCGTGCACCCGCGTGCCGTCCACCTCGTGCTCGGACGACAGGATCTGACCGTCCGAATGGATGCGCGCGAGCAGATCACCGCGGGTGTACGGCAGGAGCAGCTTCACCTCGACGTCGGGATCCTCGAGCAGACCCGCGAGCTGGGTCTGCAACTCCTCGACGCCCACGCCGGTGTGCGCGGAGACGAACACCGCGCCGGGGATCGCGCTGCGCAACTGCGTCAGGGTGACCGGGTCGGCGGCATCGATCTTGTTGACGACGATCAGTTCCGGCGGCGGCGATGCGTCCGATTCGCGGAGCACCTCGGTGACGACTTCGCGCACCGCCTTGATCTGCTCTGTGGGCATGGGGTCGGAGCCGTCGACGACGTGGAGCAGCACATCGGCGTCGGCGACCTCCTCGAGAGTCGACCGGAACGCCTCGACCAGCTGGGTCGGGAGGTGCCGGACGAAACCGACGGTGTCGGTGAGCACGTACTCGCGGCCGTCGGGCAGCGCCGACCGGCGGGTCGTCGGGTCGAGGGTCGCGAACAGTGCGTTCTGCACCAGGACACCGGAGCCGGTGAGCTTGTTGAGCAGGCTCGACTTACCGGCATTGGTGTATCCCACGATCGCGACGGACGGGATCTTGTTGCGCAGACGCCGGGTGCGCTTGGTGTCGCGCGCGGCCTTCATCGCCTTGATCTCGCGACGGAGCTTGGCCATCCGCTCACGGATCCGGCGACGGTCGGTCTCGATCTTCGTCTCACCGGGACCGCGCAAGCCCACACCGCCGTTGCTGCCGGCACGGCCACCGGCCTGCCGCGACATCGATTCGCCCCAGCCACGCAGACGCGGGAGCATGTACTCCATCTGTGCGAGGGAGACCTGTGCCTTGCCCTCTCGCGAGGTGGCGTGCTGGGCGAAGATGTCGAGGATCAGCGCGGTCCGGTCGATGACCTTGACCTTGACGACCTTCTCCAGCGCGGTGAGCTGGGCGGGGGTGAGTTCGCCGTCGCAGATCACGGTGTCTGCGCCGGTGGACAGGACGATCTCCCGGAGTTCGTCGGCTTTGCCGGAGCCGATGTAGGTGGAGGCATCGGGCCGGTCACGACGTTGGACCAGGCCTTCGAGGACCTCGGAGCCCGCAGTCTCGGCGAGCGCGGCCAGCTCGGCCAGGCTCGCTTCCGCCTGGGCGGCCGTTCCGCCCGTCCAGACACCGACGAGCACGACACGCTCGAGTCGGAGCTGGCGGTATTCGACCTCGGTGATGTCCTCGAGTTCGGTGGACAGACCGGCCACACGCCGCAACGCGCTACGGTCTTCGAGTTGCATCTCGCCGACGGACGGATCCTCGGCGGTCCAGCCTCCGGATGCGTCGTACGCGGTCGGAGTGCTGTCATCTGTGGTTGCGCGATGCATGCGCTGTGTGTTCGTCATACACCTCCATGGTGTCACGAAGCCCGAATCGGTGCATTCGAGTTTTTCTGCCGCATCCGCGCGGGGGGTACCCAAGTGCGCGCCGGCCGGGCCGAGCGGCGCCGATCAGATCGGCGCCGACCACCAGGTGTCGTCGAGTTCACCCGTCGCGACCAGCACAGACGGCCCGCGCAACCAGGCGCGACCGTTCTCGATGCGCACCTCGACCGAGCCACCGGGGATCCGCACCTGCACCGCGCCGTCGGATGCGCCGTCGAAGCGCAGGGCTGCAGCAGCCGCGGCGACCGTGCCGGTTCCACACGAGCGGGTCTCCCCCACGCCGCGTTCGTGGACGCGCATGTGGACCGTCCCGGCCGCGATCGGGGTCAGGAACTCGATGTTGACCCCGTGCGGGAAGAAGCCCGGGTCGAAGCCGGGCGAGGTGAGGTCGAGACCGGCAAGGCTCGTGCCGTTCAGGTGCGGGTCCACGCACGCGAGGTGCGGGTTGCCGACGTCGATGCCGATGCCCGGATAGACCCGCCCGTCGATGGTCGCCGCCGACTCGCCGAGGGTGCGCACCGTCCCCATGTCCACGGTCACCTCGCCGAGGACCGGTCCTGTCTCGTGCACGGTGACGGGCTTGCCTCCCGCCCGGCTGCCGACGACGAACTCGCGGCGGTCCTCGAACCCGTGCGCGGTCAGATAGTGCGCGAACACCCGCACACCGTTGCCGCACATCTCGGCGATGGATCCGTCGCCGTTGCGGTAGTCCATGAACCAGTCGTCGGCGTCGGTGCCCTCGGGCAGTTCTCCGAGCGCGCCGGCCGACACCAGTGCCCCGGCCCGGGCCACGCGGAGCACACCGTCGGCGCCGAGCCCGCGACGCCGGTCGCACAGGGCCGCGATCCGGCCTGCGTCGAGGTCCAGGCGGGCGTCGGGATCCGGAAGGATCACGAAGTCGTTCTCGGTTCCGTGCCCTTTGCTGAACTCCATGCGCGCTACCTTATCGGGCTGGTGAGGCCGGTGATGTGCGTGCGTCCCGGACGGCCCGCGACGCGACGTCGAGCAGGTGGGGGTCGGCGCCGTCGAGCCAGTGGATGCGCGGGTCGCGGCGGAACCACGAGCGTTGCCGTCGCACGTAGCGCCGGGTCCCGATGAACGTCCGCTCGCGTGCGTGGTCGAGGTCGTACTCCCCGTCGATGTACGCGAGCACCTGTGCGTAGCCGATCGCGCGACGTGCGGTGACGCCCTCGTGCAGCCCGACTTCGAGGAGTCCGTGCACCTCGTCGACGAGGCCGCGTTCGAACATCAGGTCGGTGCGCCGCGCGATGCGGTCGTCGAGTTCGGCGGTGTCGCGGTCGACGCCCAGGATCACGGTGCCCCAGCGGGGCTCACCGATCGTCGGCTGCGACGCCGCGAACGGTTGCCCGGTCAGCTCGACGACCTCGAGCGCGCGGACCATGCGGCGGCCGTCGGTGGGCAGGATCGTCGCCGCGGCGGCGGGATCGGCGCTCTGCAGCGCCCGGTGGACCGCGGCGGGCCCCTCGGTCTCGAGCACCGCCTCCCACTTGGCACGGACCTGCGGATCCGTCGCCGGGAACTGCCATTCGTCGAGCAGTGCCTGCACGTACATCATCGATCCGCCGACGACGATCGGGAGGCGGCCGCGGCCGAGGATCGCCTCGACGTCGGCGATCGCGGCCTGCTGGTAGCGGGCGACCGTCGCGGTCTCGGTGACGTCGAGGACGTCGAGTTGATGGTGCGGGATCCCGCGACGCTCGTCCGGTGCCAGCTTGGCCGTCCCGATGTCCATCCCGCGGTACTGCTGCATCGCGTCGATGTTGACGATCTCGCCGCCGAGCGCTTCGGCGAGGTCCAGTCCGAGATCGGACTTGCCCGTGGCGGTGGGGCCCACCACCGCGATCGGTACGAGCGTGTCGGCGGGACCGGTGCTTTCTGCGCTCACGGTGTCCAGATCCCCACGTGGTAGCCCACGCCGTAGGGCGCGGCGGAGTAGGTGACGGACGCCGAGCGCGGGCACGCTCCGAGGGTGGCCGCCAGGACGTGCCAGGCAGCGCGGCCGGTCAGCTTGATGTCCGAACACAGGTCGGGGTCGAGCGCCGCGAGCACCTCCGTGTCGCCGGCGCCGAGCGCTGCGGCCAGGGCCGCCTCGACCTCCTCCGAGCGCGGATCGTAGGCGCCGGGCGCCTTGGCGGTGAGGGTCGTCGCTCCGTCCGCGACGACCAGCAGTGCTCGCGGCAGATCGTCGCGGTCGAGCTCCGCACGCAGGTCGCGGCCGAGATCGGCGCAGTGGGCGGCGTCGGCGTCGGCGGCCACCACGTGGGTCGTCACGTGGGTGCCGGGTGCCGTGCGGTCGCGGATCCAGCCGGCCACCAGCGCGGTCAACGCGAGCGCGGGATCGGGTTCACCGGCGGCCTCAGGACCGAGCTGCACCGTGACGTCGACACCGAACCCGAGGAAGGTTCCGCGCGCGGTGGAAGGAACGGTCTGTTCGGCCGTCTCGGCTCCCACGACCACCCATTCCGCGGCACCGGACAGGCTGCGACCGACCTCGAGAACCGCCTCGCGCAGATCGTCGGTCTCGGAGACGGCGAGACCGGTGAGCTCGGGGACGAGCAGCGGTGGGGACGGCACGAACGCCGCGGCGGTCAACACATCGGCAACCGTAGTCCACCGGACCCGGCGCCCTGCATGGACACGACCTGTTTCAATAGTGAGCGGACACGATCGCGGAGCCCCGGGATCGACCGGCGGTAGACCCATGCGACCAGGCAGCCGTGCCGCGCGGCAGAGATGAGGTATCGATGAGCGACCCGAACGCACAGGACCGAACCGGCGAGTCGACGCAGGAGCGGACCCCGCGTCCCGGTCCCGCCACACCCCGAGCCCATGCTGCGACGCCCGGCCCCGCGGGCCGAGAGAACGGCAGTTCCACCGCAGCACCCCCGAAGCCGCATCCCGTCGCGGCCCAGACGCACCCCCACGTCCCGGCGGTGCCCGCGAGCGATCCGAGTCGGTTCGGACGCGTCGACGAGGACGGCACCGCATGGGTCCGCACGAGCGAGGGCGAGCGGTGCATCGGATCGTGGCAGGCAGGCGACGCCGCCGAGGGCCTCGCGCACTTCGGACGCCGTTACGACGATCTCGTCACCGAGGTGGCGATCCTCGAGACCCGGTTGACCTCCGGCACCGCCGACGTGAAGAAGACCCGCGCGGCCGCCGAGGCACTGGCCGAGTCGCTGCCGACCGCCGCCGTCATCGGTGATCTCGATGCGCTCGCCGCCCGGCTCACCGCGATCATCGAGCACTCCGAGGAGGCTGCGGCTCTCGCCAAGCAGGAAAAGGAGCGTCGGCGCGCCGAGAGCACGGCCCGCAAGGAGGCCCTCGCGGCCGAGTCCGAGACGATCGCCGCCGAATCCGCCCAATGGAAGGCCGCGGGCGACCGGCTGCGCGAGATCCTCGAGGAGTGGAAGACCATCCGCGGGGTCGACCGGAAGGTCGACGACGTGTTGTGGCGTCGCTATTCGAAGGCACGCGAGGCGTTCAACCGGCGTCGCGGAGCCCACTTCGCCGAACTCGACCGCGAGCGCGCCGCGGCGAAGAGCCGCAAGGAAGAACTCGTCGCCCGGGCGGAGGAGCTGCAGAACTCCACCGACTGGGGTGCCACCGCCGCGGCCTTCCGCGACCTGCTCGCCGAGTGGAAGGCGGCCGGACGGGCACCGAAGGACGCCGACGACCAGCTGTGGAAGCGGTTCAAGGGCGCCCAGGACGTCTTCTTCGCCGCACGCAACGCCGCGAACGCCGAGCGCGACGCCGAGTTCGAGGAGAATGCCCGCGCGAAGGAGGCCCTGCTCGAGGTGGCCTCCTCGATCGACCCGTCGGCCGATCTCGAAGGTGCCCGGGCGCGCCTGCGCGAGCTGCAGGACCAGTGGGAGGCGATCGGCAAGGTGCCGCGCGAGCGCATGCACGATCTCGAAGGCCGTCTGCGGGCCATCGAGAAGAAGGTGCGCGAGGCCGCGGATTCCGAGTGGCGCCGCACCGATCCCGAGGCCCTCGCGCGTGCGGCCCAGTTCCGTGAGCGGGTGCGTCAGTTCGAGGAGCAGGCCGCCAAGGCGACCGCCGCCGGCCGGGCGAAGGAGGCCGAGAAGGCTCTCGCCCAGGCCGCGCAGTGGCGCGAGTGGGCCGACGCGGCCGAAGGTGCCGTCGGCGAGCGCTGACCCCGCGACATCCGAGACGGACGATCCCCCTCTCCCGGTCCCGGAGAGGGGGATCGTCGTGTTCGTGCCGGAGGCGTCAGGCCTCGGGGTCGTCGCGCATCAGGCGGGGCCGCTCGTGCTGTGCTGCGACCTTCCGCAACTCGGCCTCGGCCTCGAGCTGGGCCGAGGTCCGCGCCCACACCACGCGGGCCCAGTGGAAGACGATCACCATGACGGCGAACCAACCGATCACGAGACCGAATCCCGGTCCCGCGGCGGACGACTCGACGGGCAGGGTCTGGCGCGACCAGATCGCGAGCATGCCGAAGACGATGGTCACCGCCGAGCCGGCCAGAGACACCCACGCCAACGCCCACTTGCGGGTGACGAGCGCGAGAATCGAGCCCAGCCCGGCGAAGACCACTGCGAAGCCGACGAACAGCCGCGACGGCAGACCGATCTCCTCGGTGGTCGCGTCCGGGGCGAAGGACAGCACCTCCCACCCGTTGGCGGATCCGGCGTGGGGCAGGCTGAAGGTCGCCAGCAGGATCAGGACGGCGATCGCGACGAACATCGCCCGGGCGCCCGGGTCGATGTCGCTCGCCACCTTCCGTTCGGCGGCTTCGAGTTCGGCGCGTACGTCACCCGTCGCGTGGTGATCGTGCGGCTTGTCGGTGGTCATGCGTTGCATCCCATCTGAGGCGGCAGCGGGTCGGGGACGCCGATGCTCGGCAGTCCGAGTCCGACACCGATCGGCGGTGTCTTGGGCAACCGGCCCTGTTCGAAGTGGTCACCCGCACGTGTACGGCGGTGCGTGAGGATCGGGGTGTCCGCGACGAGGTGGTGCGGCGCGGCGTCGCTGACGACGATCGTGATGACGTCGCCGGGACGCACCGCGGTGTCGATCGCGCCCTCGGGACGGAAGTGGACGAGGCGGCCGTCGCGGGCACGCCCGCTCATCCGGGCGGTCTCGGCGTTCTTGCGACCCTCCCCCGCCGCGACGAGCAGTTCGACCTCCGTGCCGACGAGCTTGCGGTTCTCCTCGAGGGTGATGCGTTCCTGCAGCGCGATCAGACGGTTGTAGCGCTCCTGCACTACGGCCTTGGGGACCTGACCCTCCATGTCTGCTGCGGGCGTGCCGGGACGCTTCGAGTACTGGAAGGTGAACGCGCTGGTGAAACGCGCCTTCTCGACGACCTCGAGGGTCTGCTGGAAGTCCTCCTCGGTCTCACCGGGGAAACCGACGATGATGTCGGTGGTGATCGCGGCGTGCGGCATCGCGGCCCGAACCCGCTCGATGATGCCAAGGAAGCGTTCCTTGCGGTACGAGCGGCGCATGGCGCGCAGGATCCGGTCGCTGCCGGACTGCAGCGGCATGTGCAGTTGCGGGCACACGTTGGGGGTCTGCGCCATCGCGTCGATGACGTCGTCGGTGAATTCCGCCGGATGCGGGGACGTGAAGCGCACCCGCTCGAGGCCCTCGATGTCGCCGCACGCGCGCAGCAGCGACGCGAAGGCGCCCCGGTCGCGGGGCTGCTCCGGATCGGCGAAGGACCGGCCGTAGGAGTTGACGTTCTGGCCGAGCAGTGTCACCTCGAGCACGCCCTCGTCGACGAGCGCCTGCACCTCGGCGAGGATGTCACCCGGGCGCCGGTCGACCTCCTTGCCGCGCAGCGACGGCACGATGCAGAAGGTGCACGTGTTGTTGCAGCCGACGGAGATCGACACCCATCCGGCGTACGACGACTCGCGCTTGGCGGGCAGCGTCGAGGGGAACGCCTCGAGGGCGTCGAGGATCTCGACCTCGGCACGGCGATTGTGCCGCGCGCGTTCGAGCAGTGCGGGGAGATTGCCGATGTTGTGCGTGCCGAAGACCACGTCGACCCAGGGCGCCTTCTTCACGACCGTGTCGCGGTCCTTCTGGGCGAGGCAGCCTCCGACGGCGATCTGCATGTCGGGGTTGTCGTCCTTGACCGGACGCAGATGACTCAGATTGCCGTACAGCTTGTTGTCGGCGTTCTCCCGCACCGCGCAGGTGTTGAAGACCACCAGATCTGGTGACGCGCCGGGCACGGCCTTGGTGAAGCCGGCGTCCTCCAACAACCCCGACAGACGCTCGGAGTCATGTACGTTCATCTGGCAGCCGTAGGTGCGGACCTCGTAGGTCCGGGCACCGGTACGGGGGGCTTCTTCGTCGATCAGTGACACGTCTCAGGGTATCTCACCTCGGCGGGTCCCCTTTCCTCGCGCCGACCGCGCGTGCCCCGTCGAGGTAGCCGATACTGCTCGTGCAGTAAAAATCCCGTGACGCGCGTGTCGAAGGTGTCCCGAAATGCGAAGTCTCGGGCGTCGGACGGCATAGGGTCTGCAGATATGACATCAGCGGCCGCCGGAACGGATCGTCCGTCCGAGAAGTCGGACACCAGCTCGTCCATGATCTCCATGAACGGGGTGAACAAGCATTTCGGATCCCTGCACGTACTGCAGGACATCAACCTCGAGATTCCGCGAGGACAGGTCGTCATCGTCGTCGGCCCATCGGGTTCGGGCAAATCGACCCTCTGCCGCACCATCAACCGGCTCGAACCGATCGATTCGGGAGAGATCCACGTCGACGGCACCCTGCTGCCGGAGGAGGGCAAGGCACTCGCCCGCCTTCGTTCGGACGTCGGCATGGTGTTCCAATCGTTCAACCTCTTCGCCCACAAGACGATCCTCGAGAACGTCATGCTCGGCCCCCTCAAGGTGCGCAGGATCAAGAAGGACAAGGTCCGCGAGTCGGCGATGCAGTTGCTCGACCGGGTCGGGATCGCCAATCAGGCCGACAAATACCCGGCGCAGCTGTCGGGCGGCCAGCAGCAGCGCGTGGCGATCGCACGCGCGCTCGCGATGAATCCCAAGGTCATGCTGTTCGACGAGCCCACCTCCGCCCTCGACCCCGAGATGGTCCAGGAGGTCCTCGACGTGATGACCTCCCTCGCGAAAGAGGGCATGACGATGGTCGTGGTCACCCACGAGATGGGATTCGCCCGCAAGGCCGGCGACCGCGTTCTGTTCATGGCCGACGGTCGCATCGTCGAGGACACCGATCCCGAGACCTTCTTCACCGCACCGAAATCCGATCGCGCCAAGGACTTCCTCGGCAAGATCCTCAGTCACTGACCTGATTCCCGCACCGACGGGCCACCCGGTCCGTCGGACGTAGTTCCGAACCGCACCGGAGGTATTCGATGAAATTGTCCCGCTCCATCCGCCTGGGCATCGGCGCCGTCGCCGTGGCAGTGGTCGCCACGGCGTGCGGTGGCGACGAGACGCGCAGTGTCTCGCAGTCCGCGGAGAACGGCACCCTGACGGTCGGTATCAAGTTCGACCAGCCGGGCCTGGGCCTGCGCAACCCGGACGGTTCGTTCAGCGGGTTCGACGTCGAGGTCGCCAAGTATGTCGCCGGTCAGCTCGGTGTGTCCGAGGAGAACATCGAATTCAAGGAAGCTCCGTCCGCCCAGCGCGAGACCCTCATCCAGAACGGTGAGGTCGACTACATCGTCGCGACCTACTCGATCACCGATTCCCGCAAGGAGAAGGTGGACTTCGCCGGCCCGTACTTCATTGCGGGCCAGTCGCTCCTCGTGCGCGCGGACGACACCGAGATCACCGGACCCGACTCGCTCAACGGCGGCAAGCGCCTGTGCTCGGTGGCGGGTTCGACCCCGGCCCAGAACGTGAAGGACAACTACGCGCAGGACGTCCAGCTCCAGGAGTTCGACACCTACTCGCTGTGTGTCGAGGCGCTGCGCAACGGCGCGGTCGACGCGGTGACCACCGACGACATCATCCTCGCCGGCTACGCCGCGCAGAGCCCGGGCGACTTCAAGGTCGTCGGTGAGCCGTTCACCACCGAGCGCTACGGCATCGGTCTCGCCAAGGGCGACGACGAGTCGCGCAATGCGATCAACGACGCGATCGAGGAGATGATCGCCAGCGGTGCGTGGGAGGCCGCATTCCAGGAGACGGTCGGCGCCTCGGGCTACGAGCTCCCGGAGCAGCCGAGCGTCGATCGCTACTGAGTGTCGATCGTCACCGAGTACGGGTACCACCCGTCACGTCCGGCGGTGCGGCCGGTCCGTAATCCCACGGACCGGCCGGACCGTTCCGGACTCCCACCCGTCCCCTCGATCCCGGAGTGACCTGTGGATCTGTTGAGCAAGTACAGCAGCCAGCTACTCGACGCGTTCTGGACCACGATCCAGTTGACCGTCATCTCGGCGATCGGTGCACTGATCCTCGGAACGATCCTCGCCGCGATGCGCGTGTCCCCCATCCCGGTGGCGCGTGCCGTCGGCGCCGCCTACGTGACGATCTTCCGGAACACCCCGCTGACCCTCATCATCATCTTTTGCCTGTTCGGTCTGTCCCAGACGCTCGGCATCAAGCTGGCCTCCGAGTCGTCGCCGACCTTCCTGGTGGACAACAACTTCCGGCTCGCTGTGCTCGGCCTGAGCGTCTACACGGCGGCCTTCGTGTGCGAGTCGCTCCGCTCGGGCATCAACACGGTCTCGCTCGGACAGTCGGAGGCCGGCCGCTCGCTGGGTCTGACCTTCAGCCAGAATCTGCGCCTGATCGTCCTCCCCCAGGCTTTCCGCGCGGTCATCGCCCCGCTCGGTTCGGTGCTCATCGCGTTGACCAAGAACTCGACGATCGCCTCCGTCATCGGCGTGTCCGAGGCCTCGCTGCTGATGAAGACGATGATCGAGAACGAAGCGGCCATCTTCGTCGTCGGTGGCATCTTCGCGCTCGGATTCGTCATCCTCACCCTTCCCACCGGCCTGCTCTTCGGCCGGCTCAGCAAGCGATACGAGGTCGCCCGATGAGTGCACACGGAACCGTTCTCTACGACGCACCCGGGCCCCGCGCCAAGACGCTCTACCGGATCCTGTCGGTGGTCGTGGTCGCGCTCCTCGTCCTGGTCGGCTGGATCGTCTACCGCGCGCTCGACGCCAACGGACAGCTGACGGCCGCCAAGTGGGAGCCGTTCGTCGAATCGTCCAGCTGGACCACCTATCTGCTGCCCGGCATCCGCGGCACGATCATCGCGGCCGTCGCGTCGATTGTGCTGGCACTCGTGCTCGGCACGGTCCTGGGTATCGCGCGTCTGTCCGACCACCGGTGGGTCCGCTGGATCGCCGGCACGATCGTCGAGTTGTTCCGCGCCGTCCCGGTGCTGATCCTGATGATCTTCGCCTACCAGGTGTTCGCCGAGTACCGCGTCTTCAAGTCCGGATATCTCGCGCTCGCGGCGGTCATCACCGGCCTGACCCTGTACAACGGCTCGGTCATCGCCGAGATCGTGCGCGCGGGCATCCGATCGCTTCCGCGTGGTCAGAGCGAGGCCGCCTACGCGATCGGCATGCGGAAGAACCAGCTCATGCGACTGATCCTGCTGCCGCAGGCCGTGACGGTCATGCTCCCGGCGATCGTGTCGCAGATGGTGATCGCGCTCAAGGACTCCGCGCTCGGCTACCTCATCGGCTATGTCGAAGTGGTGCGTTCCGGCCAGCAGCTCGGCGCGTTCTTCCAGAACTACCTGCCGTCGCTGCTGGTGGTCGCGGCGATCATGATCATCCTCAACAGTGCGCTGACACAGTTCGCGATCTGGCTCGAGAAGCGTCTGCGATCCGGGAAGCGGAAGAAGGGTGCCGTGGCGGCCGAAGAGCCGCAGACGATGCCCACGATGTCGGTGCCAGGCCTGGACCTGAGCGGCGAGGGCCGCAAGTAGCAGCAGCACTGCGGTTGCGAAGTTCGCAGTCGAGCCCAGGCGTTTCGCAGTCGGGCTCAGTCGTGCGGGAGGTCGCTCGCGTCGGCACCGAACGTCGCGAGTTCTTCCCGCACGACATCGAACGCCATCCCCTGCGCGTAGCCGCGCCGGGCCAGCATCCCGACCAGCCGCCGCACCAACTTGTCGCGTTCGGCCGCGATCTCGCGCCGATCCCCTTCGGTGGGCAGCGGCGGCTGGGTGCGGAGCTTCTTGCGGACCAGTTCGACCGCCCGTTCCCGTTCGTCGGCGGTGTCGATCTGCTCGAGGGCAGCCGCCGCGTCGTCGGCGTCGATTCCCTTGCGGCGCAGTTCGAGTGCGATCGCGCGCTTACCCTTCCCCGCGTGCAGATGCCGTGAACGTGCCCACTGGTTGGCGAAATCCGCGTCGTCGATCAACCCGACCTCGGTGAGACGGTCGAGGGCACGTTCGGCGACGTCGGACGCGAACCCCTTCTGCTCGAGCTTCGTTGCGAGCTCGGATCGGCTGCGTGCCCGATCGGTCAGCAGACGGAGACAGACGTCCTTGGCCTGCGCTTCGGTGCCGCCGCCGGGCAGTTCCTGCTCGGTGCGAGCCGAGCGCCGCCGTCCGCGTCGTTCGCGCCGAGCGTCGGGGCGTCGTTCCTCGGAGTCGTCCATGACGCGCACAGTAGCCGGACGCACCGACAGCGCGGCCGGGTGCGGATACGCCACGGGGGCACGGACGACGTGCGTCCGTGCCCCCGTGGGGCCGTGGGCGGTGACTAGAAGTCGACCGGCTCCTCGACATCACTCGGATCGGTGAGAACGGCACCGATGCCGAGCTTCTCCTTGATCTTCTTCTCGATCTCGTCGCGCACATCGGTGTTCTCGAGCAGGAACTTGCGGGCGTTCTCCTTGCCCTGCCCCAGCTGGTCGCCCTCGTAGGTGTACCAGGAGCCGGACTTGCGGATGAAGCCCTGCTCGACACCCATGTCGATGAGCGAGCCCTCCTTCGAGATGCCCTGGCCGTACAGGATGTCGAACTCGGCCTGCTTGAACGGAGGCGAGACCTTGTTCTTGACGACCTTCACGCGGGTGCGGTTGCCCACCGCGTCGCCGCCGTCCTTGAGCGTCTCGATCCGGCGCACGTCCAGACGCACGGAGGCGTAGAACTTCAGCGCCTTACCGCCCGTGGTGGTCTCGGGCGAGCCGAACATCACGCCGATCTTCTCGCGCAGCTGGTTGATGAAGATCGCGGTGGTGCCGGAGTTGTTGAGCGCACCGGTCATCTTGCGCAGTGCCTGGCTCATCAGGCGGGCCTGGAGACCGACGTGGCTGTCGCCCATCTCGCCCTCGATCTCGGCGCGGGGCACGAGCGCCGCGACCGAGTCGATGACGATGATGTCGAGCGCACCCGAGCGGATGAGCATGTCGGCGATCTCGAGGGCCTGCTCACCGGTGTCGGGTTGGGACACGAGCAGGGCGTCGGTGTCGACACCGAGCTTGCGCGCGTAGTCCGGATCGAGGGCGTGCTCGGCGTCGATGAACGCCGCGATGCCGCCGGCGGCCTGCGCGTTGGCGACCGCGTGGAGGGCCACCGTCGTCTTACCCGAGGATTCCGGGCCGTAGATCTCGATGACGCGCCCGCGCGGCAGGCCGCCGATACCGAGAGCCACGTCGAGTGCGATCGACCCGGTGGGAATGACTGCGATGGGCGGACGGACGTCCTCGCCCAGGCGCATCACCGAGCCCTTACCGAAGCTCTTGTCGATCTGCGCGAGGGCGAGCTCGAGCGCCTTCTCGCGGTCGTGAGCCTGTGCTGCCATCTTGGTCCCCTTAATAGAATCTCGTCCTTGTTGTCGACGACGTTAGAACCCGGCACCGACAAGTTCGCTGTCGCGACTGCGGAAACGCCGTATCTGTGGATGGAATCACCACCTGTGGACAACCCACCCGGCGTTCCCAGCATAGCCGAACACGTGTTCGAAATCCGGTCGCTTCGTGTACGCCAGGAATGGTCTCATCCCGGTCGGACAGAAAATCGATTCCGGCATCTACTCCTGCACCGATTCCGGTCGGGAACAGCCCCGACCGGCTCCGCGGCTACCGCCGCACGGGTGGGACGTCGAACTCGTCGCAGAGAGCGCGCCATACCTCCCGGGGCTCCTGTCCCGCCTCGATCGCCTCGGCCGCCGTCCGTCCACCGAGCGAAAGCAGCACGTGATCGCGCAGCAGGGCATCGCCGTGCATCTGTCCGAACTCGTCCCGGACCACCTCGTAGAACTCCGTCAACCGCACCCCGACCACGGTAGTCGCGCGCGGTGTGGCGCGACAGTCAGTCCGCTGCAGCCTCGCACACCGCGACCGGATCCTCCACGTCGCCGGCACCGTCCGCGGCCGCACGAGCCGCGGCGGCGAAGTCCGGCGACGACAGCACGGTGTCGATCGCGGAGCGGACCGCATCCGCGTCGAGCGGACGCACCACCACCGCACTCCCCTGCCGTGCGGCGCGGTTCGCCAGCTCCCACTGGTCGCCGTCCCCGGGAACGATCACCGCCGGAACCCCCGCACTCAGCGTCTTGGCGAGCATCCCGTGCCCACCCCCGCACACGACGACATCGGCCTGTCGGAGCAGGACGTCCTGCCTGCCGCGACCCGAGACGGCCCAGCTGGGGAGCGACTGCGGCGGAGGGTCGAGCATCGTCGCGGCGACCCGCATCCCGGCCCCGTCGAGTGCGTCGCAGACCGTCTCGACCATCCCGGTCACGCCGGTGACCGCGGTCGACGGCGCGACCATCACGAGAGGTCCGTCCCCTGGCGGCGGATCGAGGATCTCCACGGTGGGTTCCCACAGCAGCGGACCGACGACGTGCGCGTGCCCGGGCCAGTCGGGACGTGGCACCTCGAGTGCCGGCAGGGTGGCGATCAGCCGGGCCCGGGGCCCGGGATCGCGCGCCGGCAGACCGATCCCGACGCGTGCGGCAGAACGCTCGCGCTCCCCCTGCCGCAGCGATCTCGCGGTCATCGCTCGCAACGCGGCGTCCCTCAACCGGCCCCGCACGCCCCTGCCCACATCGAGACCGCTGCCGATCGGCGGGAGCCCGCGCGACGGCAGGTACAACGGGTGCGGCGAGAGCTCGACCCACGGGATCCCCAGGCGCTCGGCGGCCATCCCTCCGCCGGCGGTGAGCACGTCCGCCACGACGAGGTCGGGTAGCAGGGCTCCGAGATCCGGGAGCATCTCGCTCGCGATATGGGCGGCGCGGGCGTGGATCTTCGCCCCCGCGTCGCCGTCGTCGTCCCCGAGCCGGGGCGCCAGCCCCTTCAACTCAGCGAACGTCACACCGGGCAGCTCGAGGCCGAGCCATCGTTCGCCCGTGAGGACGACCGCGTCGTGCCCGGCATCCGCGAGCCGCAGCGACAACGCGATCGCCGGAATCGCATGACCCGCATCGGGCCCGGCCACCACCGCCACTCGCACGCGCACAGCCTGCCACAGGCCACCGACGGCGGGACGCTTCCTATCCCGCGAAGGTGTACAACTCGAACCCGGAGGCGCGCTCGGCAGCGAATCCCGGCAGCGGCGCCGATGCGCGCTCCACCTGTTCGCGCGCTTGTGCCTCCACCGGCCTGTCGTCGAGAGCCTGCAGGTACAGACGGTGCGCCGCGAGGGACTCGACTGCCAGTTCGACCGTATCGGTCACGTCCACCGCGTGGGTCGGAGGCGAACCCGGACACACGGCAGCCCATCGCACGCCGTGCCACGGTTCCAGACCGCGTTCGGTGAGTTCCGGGAAGATCCATTCGTTCGCGGCATCGGAGACGGCGTCGAGGACGCTGATCCCGAGCGCCCGATGGTCGGCACTGTTGACCCAGCCGGGCCGGGGCGACAGCCCGAACGCGAGCGTGACCACCATCTCAGGACGATGACGTCGGATGGCGGAAGCGATGTCGCGACGGAGATCGAGACTCGGGACGAGTCGACCATCCGGGTGCCCGAGGAACTCGACGGTATCCACTCCGACGATCCGCGCGGACTCGCGCTGCTCCGATTCCCGCACCGGCCCGCTCTTCTCGGGCGACAGACCGGCGATGCCCGCCTCGCCACTGGTGGCCAGAACGTAGGAAATTTCCTTGCCCTGTCGGGTCCACCGCGCGATCGCCGCCGCCGCGCCGTATTCGATGTCGTCCGGGTGGGCGACGACGACGAGTCCGCGTTGCCAGTTCTCCGGTACCGCCTCCACAGCTGCCCCCTTCGTCTACAGACGTGTCAGGTCGTGCTTGTCACCTCCCGATACTGCCTTGTACAGCAGGTATCCGCCGAAGATCACGGCGCCGAGTACGAGAAAGCCGAACAGGTTGTCGAGCAGGGCGCCGAGGACGGCGAGACCGACCCACACCACCGCGACGATTCCTACGATCTTCCAGAACATTGGGTACTCCCACCCTCGATGCCGACCTCTTCCGAGTCGGACTCCGTTTGCTCGGTACGCCTCGATCCTGACAGCTCGAGCAATGAAAAACAGCAGGCCAGCGCAGATATCAGGGAAAGATCAGGGGACACCCGGAGGCGCACCCCTGTGTGGCCCACGGGCACCCGGAGACGGGTCGGTGACCCGCGGCACGCCGGTACGGCTTAGGCTCTACGGGTTCGCCATCCATACCAGAAGGCTGAGTAACCGTGTCCTCGTCCCCCCGTATCCCCGCGCGCGACCTCGCGCAGATCGCCGTCTTCGCCGCCCTGATCATCGCCCTGGGACTGCCCGGTCAGATCAGTATCGGATCGTCCGGCGTGCCCATCACGCTGCAGACCTTGGGCGTGATGCTCGCGGGTGCACTGCTCGGCGCACGCAAAGGTGTCCTGTCGGTGCTCACCGTGATCGTGCTGGGGCTGGCGCTGCCCGTACTCGCCGGCGGGCGCACGACCCTCACCTCGCTGGCAGGTCCCACGGTGGGCTTCCTCATCGGCTGGATCCCTGCCGTCGCCGTGATCGGCTGGCTGAGCATGAAGATGCTGCCGCGATACCGCACGTTGCCCGGTGTGGCCGTCAACGTCCTCGGTGGCATCGTCGTCCTCTACGCCTTCGGTATCGCAGGCATGGTCCTGCGCACGGATCTCACGGTGTGGGCCGCCGCCGCGGCCAACGTCACCTTCCTGCCGGGCGATCTGGCCAAGGCGGTCGTCGCCGCAGCGGTCGCCGCCCAGGTGCATCGCGCCTATCCCGCACTGGCGGCATCGCGCATCGCGCACCGCCCCGCTGCGGATCCCGCGCACTGACGCAGTCCGACCGTCGATGAGCGAGATCCGATTCCGGGAGGTGCGGCACGCCTACGGCGACCGCACCGTCCTCGACGGGGTCGACGTGGTCCTCACCGAACGACGCGTCGGCATCGTCGGAGCGAACGGCAGCGGCAAGTCGACGATGGCGCGCATGATCAACGGCCTGCTCGTCCCGTCGTCCGGCTCGGTGACCGTCGACGGCCTCGACACGGCGCGCAAGGGCCGGGAGGTCCGCAAGAAGGTCGGATTCGTCTTCACCGACCCGGACCATCAGATCGTCATGCCGACGGTCGCCGAGGACGTCGCCTTCTCGCTGAGACGCAGCGGACTCGGCAAAGAGGAGCGCGAAGCCCGGGTACGGCAGGTCCTCGCCGACTTCGGGCTCGCGGGGCATCACGACCACCCCAGCCACCTGCTCTCGGGCGGCCAGAAGCAGTTGCTCGCGCTCGCCGCGATCATGGTGACCGACCCGGCGGTGCTCGTCGCGGACGAACCGACGACCCTGCTCGACCTGCGCAATACGAAGCTCATCGCGCGCACCTTCGCGAGCCTTCCGCAGCAGGTGATCGCGGTGACCCACAATCTCGAACTCCTCGTGGACTTCGATCGTGTGCTGGTGGTCGACTCGGGGCGGGTCGTCGCCGACGACGAACCGGCGTCCGCGCTCGCGTTCTACCGGAATCTGATCGGGTGAACACGTTCGGCCTCTACCATCCCGGACGCTCCGTCCTGCACCGGCTTCCGGCGGGAGCGAAGCTGCTCGCGGTCGCAGCACTGATCCTTGCGCTGACCCTGTGGATCCGGCAACCCTGGCAGGTGCTTCCCGCCCTGGCCTTGGCCGTGCTCGCGTATGCGGCCGCGCGCATACCTCCGCGTCTGGCGGTTGTGCAGCTGCGGCCGCTGGTGTGGATGCTGGCGATCATTGCAGCGTTCCAGGTGCTCGTGGCGGGGTGGGAACGGGCGGTGGTGATCTGCGGGTCGCTGCTCGTGGCGGTCGCCCTGGCCGCCCTGGTGACCCTCACGACGCGGACCACCGACATGCTCGACGCGATCGTGCGGGCGGCCCGTCCCCTCGCGCGCGTCGGGGTCGATCCCGACCGGGTGGGACTCGTGCTGGTGATGACCGTCCGCGCGATCCCGCTGATCGGCACCGTGGTCACCCGCGTGACCGAGGCACGCAAGGCGCGCGGTCTCGGATTCTCGTTGCGGGCGCTGGTGGTTCCGGTGGTGGTGGGAGCCCTCCGCACCGCGGAGGCGATGGGCGAGGCCCTCGCCGCTCGCGGTGTCGACGACTGAGAGGTGTCGACGACCGACGTGTTCGGCTCGCGGTGTCGATGATGGGGGTGTTCCACCCCTCAGGGGTGGTAACGCTGCTCGATCTGCCCCAACTCGCGCCAGGACTGCGCCCAGCTCTCGAGTTTGTCGGACGTGGCGATCAGTTCGGCGCGTCGCTGGTCGAGCATCGCCAGCGACCGGTTACCCTCGGCGGTCGCGGCGAGGCGTGCTGCGGCGGCGACGAGTTCCTCGAACTGGTCGACACCCGTCCCGAGACGCTCGCCCGCGTCGACGATGGCCGCGGACAGATGGGTCTTGGCGGCCGCACTGCCCTGCGCGGCGGATTCGAGGGCAACGACGTCCTCGACGACGGCATCGAGTGCGGATGCGGCTGCGCGGGCCGCGTCGTCGATCTCGGTGAGGTCGTCGGGGGCCACGGAGTTCGACCGCACGAGCACACCGAGCAGGCGCCGCAGGCTCTCCTCGTTCGCCGCGAGGCGTTCCATCGGGGCGCGGGCGACCGAACCGGCCGGTGGCAGCGACCGGCGGCGCGGCGGCGGTGGGGGCAGCGGCACCGCATCGAGGCGACGGAAGGTACGGACGGCGAGGACGGCAGGCACTGCGAGAGCCGCCGTCGCTCCCCCGGCCGCGACGAGCGTCCATTCGGGAGCCGACGCGACGGCCAGGGTCGCGGTGCCGATCGCCGTGGTGCCCGAGCCGGCACCGAAGAAACTGGCACGCCGACGCGCGCGACGCTTCTTACGCCGCAAGCGGGCGGCGGGATCGCGCCAGCGGCGCGCGGCCTCCATCGCGTTGCCGGTGGCATCGCGGAACGCAGAGACGACCGAACCGGGGATGTTCCCGGTCCGGTCGTCTCCGGAGACGTTCACGGCGGATCAGTTCCGAGGCGTGCGGATCAGCGGCCGGTGGTACCGGCAGCGTTCGGGGGCTCTTTGCGCGTGTCGACGGCAGGGTTGGCGGGGGTGCCCGGAAGCGCCTCGCCCTTCATCGACGCCCGGATCTGCTCGAGTCGGCTGTGACCGGCCATCTGGACGGTGGCCTGCTGAACCTCGAGCATGCGGCCCTGCACCGAGTTCTGGGCGAGCTCGGCCGAACCGAGAGCGTTGGCGTAGCGACGCTCGATCTTCTCGCGGACGGCATCGAGGCTCGGAGTGGTGCCCGGAGCTGCGAGGGTCGAATCCATCGAACGCAGCGACTCGCTCACGCGCTCCTGCATCTTGGCCTGCTCGAGCTGGCTGAGCAGCTTCGTGCGCTCTGCGACCTTCTGCTGCAGCGCCATGGCGTTCTGCTCGACGGCCTTCTTGGCCTGCGCGGCGGCCTGGAGCGACTGGTCGTGCAGCACCTTGAGGTCCTCGACGGACTGCTCGGCGGTGACGAGCTGTGCCGCGAAGGCCTCGGCCGCGTTCGTGTACTGGATCGCCTTCTCGGTGTCGCCCGCCGCCGTGGCCTGGTCGGCCATCATGACGGCCTGGCGGGCACTCGCGTTGAGCTTCTCCACCTCGTCCAGCTGACGGTTGAGCTTCATCTCGAGCTGACGCTGGTTACCGATAACGGAGGCCGCCTGCTGCGAGAGTGCCTGATGCTGACGCTGCGCGTCCTCGATCGCCTGCTGAATCTGGACCTTCGGATCGGCCTTCTCATCGATCTTCGAGTTGAAAAGCGCCATCAGGTACTTCCAGCCCTTGACGAAAGGATTAGCCATGGGTGTGATCCTGCCTCCATCTGGTACGCCGCGCCGAACGCGACCCGGTACGCGGCCCTCGCGCCCCGGTTCGAAGATCGCCGGTCCGCTGCTACCCCCGACGACCCACCTGCCCCGGCCGGGTCCGTGCACGCACCACGCCCCGGCTCGATGTCGCTTACGACCGTATCCGGCGAGACCGGCACGGTTCGTGGTCCATGTTAGGCGGCTGCCAGCGCCTGTGCGGCGGGTGCAGGGATCACCATGCGCGGCTCCTGCGCGAGCAACCCGGGCTCGGCGGTGGCGCCGTCGTCGGACCGCTCGGCCGGTGCCGTGTCGGCTGCGGTGGTCTCCATGTCCGTGCGACGGTCGAGGCCGTCCGCCAGCAGACCGCTCACATCGAACAGCACGTCGGACAGCGGGACCTCCAGTGCATCGCAGATGGCCGCGAGCAGTTCGCTCGAGGCCTCCTTCCTGCCGCGCTCGATCTCCGAGAGATAGCCGAGGCTGACCCGGGCGCTGCTGGAGACTTCGCGCAGGGTGCGGCTCTGCGAAACACGGGTGCGCCGAAGGCTGTCACCGAGTGCCTCACGCAACAACAGCGCCATCCCATCCTCCTTCGTCCGTCGTGCCGACACCTCGTCAACGCACGACGACGCTGCGAGGTTCCCGCAGATCGATCGGACCTCGATACCGCGGTGTCCAGACATTACAACGCCGACGGCGGTTGCAGACGCCCGAGTAGTCCCGACACAGCGTAGTCCCGACACAGCGGTGTCGACCGCACCGAGCCGGATCCCGCATGTCCCGCCCCGTGGTTACCGGGCGTCCTCGCCCACCGTGCGGCCGTCGCCCGGCGTGTCCTGGGCAGCGGCGCCCTCCTCCGCGGCGTCCTCCCCCGCGACGTCCACCCCCAGGACGTTCACCCTCGGGACGTCCTCCGCACGGGCGGTCTCGCTCTCGCTCCGGCGCACCCCGGTACGCAGCCGGATCGCCTGGACCACGTAGTCGAGTCCCGTCACCACCGTCAGGGCGACCGCCAGGATCATCAGGCCGATCGCCACCGGCGCCACCGATTCGGGCAGCGGCAGCAGGTAGACACCGATGGCGAGCGTCTGCACCAGCGTCTTGAGCTTGCCACCGCGACTCGCCGGGATCACGGCGTGCCGGAGCACGGCGAACCGCAGGGCGGTGATCCCCAGCTCCCGAGCAGCGATGATCCCGGTGACCCACCACGACAGGTCACCGAGCATCGACAGCCCGACCAGCGCGGCACCGATGAGGGCCTTGTCGGCGATAGGATCGGCGAGTTTGCCGAAATCGGTGACGAGACCGTGCTTTCGCGCGAGTTGACCGTCGATCCGGTCGGTGATGGCGGCGATCGCGAAGACTCCGGTCGCCGCGAGCCTCCACCCGATGTCGTGCCCGTCGCCGACGAAGAGCAGCACCAGGAAGACCGGTACCAACGCGATCCGACCCACCGTCAAGATGTTGGCGATGTTCCACAACGGCACCGGATCGTGCGGGCTCCCGGCGTGCGGTCCCGGTGCGGCGCCGCTCCCGCCCGACGCGGTGACATGCTGGCGGGGCGTGCTCATGTGCCCCACAATATCGGTAGCCGCACGCGCTACTGTTCACCGCATGACGACACCGCCGACGAACCACGACTCGAACGATCGAATGGTCGTACGGCGCGCCCGAACCTCCGACGTGCCCGAGATCAAGCGGCTCATCGACATCTATGCGGGCAGGATTTTGCTCGAGAAGAATCTGGTGACCCTGTACGAGGCCGTCCAGGAGTTCTGGGTGGCCGAACTCGGGGGTCGGGTCGTCGGGTGCGGGGCCCTGCACGTGCTGTGGTCGGATCTCGGCGAGGTGCGCACCGTGGCCGTCGACCCGTCCGTCAAGGGCCACGGCGCAGGTCACCTGATCGTCGAGCGCCTCATCGAGGTCGCCCGCGAACTCGAGCTGGAACGACTGTTCGTGCTCACCTTCGAGGTGGAGTTCTTTGCGCGGCACGGTTTCACGGAGATCCAGGGGACTCCGGTGACGGCCGAGGTCTATGCGGAGATGTGCCGGTCGTACGATACGGGCGTCGCGGAGTTCCTGGACCTGAGCTACGTGAAACCGAACACGCTCGGGAACACCCGGATGCTCCTCACCCTCTGATCGAGACCCACGAAAGCGAGGCCCGCATGGCCCTGTTCGCCGTCGAGTACACCTATTCGGATGCGACCGCCTCGGCGCGCGACGAGCACCGCCCGAAGCACCGAGCATGGCTCGGCGATCTCGTCGAACAGGGCATCGTGCGGGCGACCGGCCCGTGGACCGACGGTTCGGGTGCGCTCATCCTCGTCGACGTGGCCGACGAGGCCGCGGCGCGCCAACTGATGGCCCAGGACCCGTTCGCGCAGCGCGACCTCGTCGATGCCGTGCGCATCACCGGGTGGAACCCGGTGATGGGCGTGTTCAACTCCTGACGGATTCCTTCTCACCGCGCGTCTTGAGCAGGCTGGCCACCGTCGTCACGGCCAGCACTCCGACGATCACGATCAGGGACACGCCGGTGGAGATCTCCGGGACGGCGACGTGCTCGCCGCCGTTGATCCAGCCGAGCGTGTTCTCATGCAGGGCGTGGAGCACCAGCTTCACGCCGATGAACGCGAGGATGATCGACAGTCCGTAGGACAGGTAGACCAACCGCTCGAGCAGACCGCCGATGAGGAAGAACAGCTGGCGCAGGCCCATCAGCGCGAAGGCGTTCGCAGTGAACACCAGGTACGGCTCGTTGGTCAGACCGTAGATCGCGGGGATCGAGTCGAGCGCGAAGAGGATGTCGGTGAAGCCGATCGCGACGAGCGCGAGCAGCATCGGCGTGACGAACTTCTTGCCGTCGATGCGGGTGACGAGGCGGTCGCCGTCGTACTCGTCGTGCACCGGCAGGAACTTCCGGGCCAGCTTGACCATCCGGTTCTCCGAGATGGCCTGCGGGTCCTCACCGTGGTCGCGGATGAGCTTGACCGCCGTGTAGATGAGGAAGAAGCCGAACAGGTAGAACACCCAACTGTAGGCGTTGATCGCCGCGGCACCGACCGCGATGAAGGCTCCGCGCATGACCAGCGCCAGCACGATGCCGATGGTGAGGACCTTCTGCTGGTACTCACGGGGCACCGCGAAGGTGGCCATGATGATGACGAACACGAAGAGGTTGTCGACCGACAGCGCCTTCTCGGTGATGTAGCCGGCGAAGTACTCACCGCCGTAGGTCGGTCCCCAGACCGCGAAGACGATCACGCCGAAGAGGATCGCGATGGCGACGAAGACGGCCGACCAGAAACCGGATTCGCGCAGTGTGGGCGCGTGCGGCTTGCGGACGTGGGCGAAGAAGTCGAAGATGAACAACCCGATGATGACGGCGATCGTGATCAACCAGGTAGTCAGGTTTACGTGCATGGGCACATAGGCCTTCCGGTAGGTATGCGTACCTGCCGGAGGTCTCTCCCGCCCGGACTATCGCCGGACCGACGGCCCCGGGACGGCATCGGTGCCGAACGTGCTGACGAGACCGCCGCGGATCTGGGGATACTCCCCTCCACAGCTCCCACGATTGTGCCACACATCGTCACTTCCCGCCGGAAGGCAACAGGGACGGCCGGTCGAACGGGCATGTCTCACTGCTCTGCGGCAGGCACTTCCACCGGATCCCCGCCGCCACGGATCGAGTACAGCAGGCCGTCGAGTTCCTCGGGTTTGACCAGCACCTCGCGGGCCTTGCTGCCCTCGCTCGGCCCGACCACGCCTCGGGTCTCCATCAGGTCCATCAGGCGACCGGCCTTGGCGAAGCCGACGCGGAGCTTGCGCTGCAGCATCGACGTCGAACCGAACTGGCTCGTGACGACGAGTTCGACGGCCTGCAGGAAGACGTCGAGGTCGTCGCCGATGTCGGGGTCGACGTCCTTCTTGTCGCCGGCCTTCGGGGCGGTGACGCCCTCGTTGTACTCGGGTTCGGCCTGGTTCTTGGCGAAGTCGACGACCCCTGCAATCTCCTCGTCGGTGATGAACGCACCCTGCAGGCGGATCGGCTTGCCCGCACCCATCGGCAGGAACAGTCCGTCGCCCATACCGATGAGCTTCTCGGCACCGGGCTGGTCGAGGATGACACGCGAGTCGGTGAGCGAACTCGTCGCGAACGCGAGTCGCGAGGGCACGTTCGTCTTGATGAGACCCGTGACGACGTCCACCGAGGGTCGCTGGGTGGCGAGCACGAGGTGGATGCCGGCGGCGCGGGCCTTCTGGGTGATGCGGACGATCGCGTCCTCGACGTCGCGTGGGGCCGTCATCATCAGGTCGGCGAGCTCGTCGACGATGGCGAGGATGTACGGATACGGCCGGTACACGCGCTCGCTACCGAGCGGTGCGGTGATCTCCCCCGACTTCACCTTCGTGTTGAAGTCGTCGATGTGGCGCACGCGGTTGGCCTGCATGTCCTGGTAGCGCTGCTCCATCTCCTCGACGAGCCAGGCCAGTGCCGCCGCGGCCTTCTTCGGCTGCGTGATGATCGGCGTGATCAGGTGCGGGATGCCCTCGTAGGGCGTCAGCTCGACCATCTTGGGGTCGATGAGGATCATCCGCACCTCGTCGGGCGTCGCGCGGATGAGCAGCGACACGAGCATCGAGTTGACGAAGCTCGACTTACCGGAACCGGTCGAACCGGCGACCAGCAGGTGCGGCATCTTCGCGAGGTTGGCGGAGACGAAGTCGCCCTCGATGTCCTTGCCGAGACCGATGACGAGGGGGTGATGGTCGCGGCGGGTCGACGGTGCTGCGAGCACGTCCGACAGCCGCACGAGTTCGCGGTCGGTGTTGGGGACTTCGATGCCGACGGCGGACTTGCCCGGGATCGGTGCGAGCAACCGGACGTTGTCGGTCGCAACCGCATACGCGATGTTGCGGGCGAGCGCGGTGATCTTCTCGACTTTGACGCCGGGGCCGAGTTCGACCTCGTAGCGGGTGACGGTCGGGCCACGGGTGAAGCCGGTGACCGCGGCGTCGATCTTGAACTGTTCGAGGACCTCGGTGATCGCCTCGATCATCTGGTCGTTCGCGGCCGACCGCGTCTTGGGCGGGTCGCCCTTGGTGAGCAGCTCCAGTGAGGGCAGCGTGTAGTCGCCGTCGACCTCGCGGTCGCGCACGAACGTCTCGGCCGGTTCCGGCTCGGAGGTCTGGTCGACGACCTCGGGTACCGGGGCGGCCTTCGGCTTCTTGCGGGCGGGAGCCGGGGCCGGCGCTGCCGCCGGGGTCTCGGCGACCGAGGGCACCTCCAGTGTGGCCGGCGGTGAGGCGGGCGCCTCGGGTTCGGATGCGCGGTCGTCCCACAGCGGGAGCACCTCGGTCTTCGCGTCGCCGTCGAACTCGTCAGGCGGGTAGTTCTCCACCGGGGTACGCCGGCGGCGGGACCGCTTGGGGGCGGGCGGCTCGTCGATCGGGTAGCCGTCGGCGTCGAACATCGGCGGCTCGTCGTAGCCGTAATCGTCGTCGTAGTCGCCGTACTCGCCGTCGGCGCGGTAGCCGAGGCCGAAGTAGTCGCGGAACAGTTCGGGCAGCTCCCGCACCGTGGTGCCGGTGAGCAGCAGGATCCCGAAGCCCGCCGCGAGGAGCATCAGCGGCACGGACAGCCAGACGGTGAGCCCGGAAGTGAGCGGGCCGCCCACGGCGGCACCGACGAAACCGGCCCCTTCCGAGCGGCCCTCCGCGTCGGTGGGTGAACCGGAGGCGACGTGCCACAGGCCCAGTGCGGGGAGACCGAGGAGCAGCCCGCCGACGACGAGCCGGGGACGGATCTCGGGATGCGGTTCGGTGCGCATGAGCGTCACCGCGATGCCGACCGCGACGAGCGGAAGGACCGCGCTCGCACCACCGGTTATGGCGCGGACGGCCGTCTCGACCCACTCCCCCACCGGGCCGCCGACGCCGAACCACACCGTGCCGGCGATGATCACACCGATGGAGATCAATCCGAGCGCGATGCCGTCGCGACGGTGTCCGGACTCGATCTCGGTGGCGCGACCCATCGTGCGGGTCGTGGCTCCGACAGCGCGGGCCGTCATCATCCAACCGGCGCCGACGGTGCGGCCCACGGCGGTGAGGATCCCCCCGGAACTGCGCCGGGGACGAGCGGGCGCGGGGCGTCGACTCGCGGCCGGAGCGCGACGTGCGGTGCCGCCGCTGCGACGGTTCGCGGTCGAGGCCGCGGCGCGCGGCTTACGCGCAGGGGTGGACCGGGTCGATCCGGACGCCTTCGTCTTCGCGGTCGATCTGGTCTTCGAGGTGGAGGCACCCGCGCTGCGAGCACGGGAGGTGCTGCCGCCCGAGCCCCGCGCCCCCGTCCGCGACCGAGAGGTCGTAGACGACGTTCCGCGGCTGCCCGACGACTTTCCTGCCATATCCGCCAGGGTAGCCGCACGGACCTCTCATGAACCATCAGCAACACGGGTACCGGTCGGCGGCACTGGTCACACGCCGTCCGGGCGAGCGCTCACAGGCCGCGTTTCGATCCCGCCAGTTCGGAGACCGCCGACTCGTCGCCCTCGATCTCGAGCCGCACCTGGTCGCGGCCGAAGGCGTGCAGCACGAGTTCGGACGGTTCGCCGCGCAGCACGACGGTGCGCGGACCGCGCTTGCGCAGGGCGACCCGCTCGCCGGAACCGGACCTCTCGAAGATCACCGTGACGTCGCATCCGCCGTAGCTGTTGCGTCCGATCATCCGCGCGATGCGCCAAAGCTGGTCCTGATCGTCCGCCGACAGCGTCCGCGGCTCCCATCCGGGCCGCGCGCGGCGCACGTCCTCATGGTGCACGAACATCTCCGCCGCGTTGGCGACGGCGTCGAACAGGAACATCGGCGACCACTTCGGCGGGCCGGAATCGACGTCGGCGAGCACGTGTGCCCACTGTCGGTCGGTGGCGGAGCGTCGCACCTTCTCCGTGTGATCGGCCAGGGCCGGGACGACGATGCCGGGCATCGCGTCCACGCGGCGCTCGCGGACGAGCAGGTGCGCGGCGAGATCCCGGACCGTCCAGTCGCCGCAGAGCGTCGGCGCGTCGGGTCCGACCTCGGACATGGTGCGGACGAGGGCATGTCGTTCGCTTCGGGCGAGGCTCATTCCGCCACTCTAGCGATCACTCCTGCCCTCGCCCATCGCGCGAGCCCGCGTGTTCGGCGGGCCCGCGCGGACCGAAATCAGGAGACCGGGATCACCGTGGGCACGATCATCGGGCGACGACGATAGGTCTCGGCGACCCAGCGGCCGACGACCCGGCGGATGCCCTGGGCGATGCGATGGGTCTCCGTGACCCCTTCGGCAGCGAGTTCGTTGAGCGCCTTGTCGACGAGCTGCGCCGCCTCGTCGAGTGCGTCCGGGTCGTCGGAGAAACCGCGACCGGAGACCTCCGGGGTGCTCACCGCACGGCCGGTCGCGGCGTCGACCGCGACTGAGATGGAGATGAAACCACCCTCGCCGAGGACGAGACGATCGGACAGCGTGGACTCGCCCACGTCGCCTACCGACAGGCCGTCGACGTAGACGTGACCGACCGGGACGCGCCCGACGATTTCCGCGAGTCCGTCGACCATGTCGACGACCACACCGTCCTCCGCGAGCACGATCCGCTCGCGGGGAACACCCGTGGCCTCGGCCAGTGCGGCGTTCGCCCGCAGGTGGCGCCACTCGCCATGGACGGGCATCGCGTTGGTGGGTCGCACCGCGTTGTAGAGATACAGCAGCTCGCCGGCCGACGCGTGACCGGAGACGTGCACCTTCGCGTTCTGCTGGGTGACGACCTTCGCGCCGCGCTTGGCCAGGCCGTTGACGACCGCGAACACGGAGTTCTCGTTGCCAGGGATCAGCGACGACGCGAGGACGACGAGGTCGTCGGCCCGGATGTTGATCTGCCGGTGCTCGCCGCGCGCCATCCGGGACAGCGCCGAGAGCGGTTCGCCCTGCGAACCGGTGGAGACCAGCACGACCCGGTCGTCGGGCAGGCTCGCGGCGGTGTCGATGTCGACCTCGAGGCCGTCGGGCACGTTCAGGTAGCCCAGATCCTGCGCGATCTGCATGTTGCGGACCATCGACCGGCCGACGAACGCCACACGCCGGTTGTAGCGCTCGGCGACGTCGACGATCTGCTGGATGCGGTGCACGTGGCTCGCGAAGGACGCGACGATCACCCGGTTGGCGGCCTTGCCGATGACGGTGTCGAGCACTCCGCCGATCTCGCGCTCCGGTGTGACGAAGCCGGGGACCTCGGCGTTCGTCGAGTCGACGAGGAACAGGTCGACACCCTCGTCGCCGAGGCGGGAGAAGCCCGCGAGGTCGGTGAGACGGTTGTCGAGCGGCAGCTGGTCGAGCTTGATGTCGCCGGTGTGCAGCACGATGCCCGCAGCGGTGCGGATCGCGACGGCGATCGCGTCCGGGATGGAGTGGTTGACCGCGAAGTACTCGCACTCGAACGGACCGTGCGAGGTGGTCTGCCCCTCGACGACCTCGACGAGGTTGGGACGCTGGCGGTGTTCGCGGCACTTCGCCGCGACGAGAGCCAGGGTGAACTTGGACCCGACGACCGGGATGTCGGGGCGCAGGCGCAGCAGGAACGGCACGGCACCGATGTGGTCCTCGTGGCCGTGGGTGAGGACGATCGCCTCGACGTCGTCCATCCGGTCCTCGATGTACCGGAAGTCGGGCAGGATCAGGTCGACGCCCGGCTGCTGGTCCTCGGGAAAGAGCACCCCGCAGTCGACGACGAGCAGCCGGCCCTGGTGCTCGAAGACCGTCATGTTGCGGCCGATCTCGCCGATACCGCCGAGCGCGACGACCCGCAGACCGTCGCGAGGAGCCTTCGGCGGCAGACCCAATCGCTCGGTGGGATCGACGATGCGGGCGTCCGGACGCTGGGGGTTCGCCGAGTTCTGCGCGACACGCCGCGGAACGCGGGCGGGCGGACCGGCGTTGCGGGTGGCGCGGCCCCGGCCGCGTGCGGGGCGGCTCATCACAGCACCCCCGCAGCCTGGAGATCCGCCGCGAGAGCGTCGATCTGCGCGGTCACCGGGGCGACCTGCGGCAGACGAGGCTCTCCGACGTCGATGCCGAGCAGCCGCAGGGCGGCCTTCGAGGCGCTCACGCCGCCCAGCCGAGCGACGGCGCGATAGATGGGCACCATCGACAGATTGATGCGGCGGGCGAGTTCGAGATCGCCGGCTTCGAAAGCGGTGTGCAGCTCGCGCAGGCGACCGGGCACGAGATGGCCGATGACGCTGACGAATCCGACGGCGCCGACGGACAGCCACGGCAGGTTCAGGGGGTCGTCGCCCGAGTAGAACTTCAGGTCGGTGGTACCGATCAGCTCGGCGCCCGCGTTCAGATCGCCCTTGGCGTCCTTCACCGCGACGATCCGCGGGTGCTCGGCGAGCAGACGCAGTGTGTCGGTCTCGATCGGCACGACGGATCGAGGTGGGATGTCGTAGAGCATGACCGGCAGATCGGTCGCGTCGGCCACCGCGACGAAGTGGGCGTAGAGGCCGGCCTGCGGGGGCCGCGAGTAGTACGGGGTCACCACGAGCAGGCCGTGTGCACCGGCTCGCGCGGCGTCGCGGGCGAGCTCGACGCTGTGGGCGGTGTCGTTGCTGCCGGCCCCGGCGATGATCTTGGCGCGGTCGCCGACGGATGCGAGCACGGCCCGCATCAGCTCCATCTTCTCGTTCTCGGTCGTCGTGGGCGATTCGCCGGTCGTACCGGCGAGAACCAGTGCGTCACAGCCACCGTCGACGAGGTAGTTCGCCAGACTCACGCCCGCATCCACGTCGAGCTTGCCATCGGCAGTGAACGGGGTCACCATCGCTGTGGCGACGGTGCCGAACGGAAGCTCGACAGCAGTTGCGGAATCACCGTTGGTCATGGTCAGAAGGCTACCGCGTGGCAGGGCCGGCTCGACACATGCCTGCCCTCCGAAGACGGATCACAGATCGGTGTAGCGGTCGATCAGAGGTCGGTCGCAAGCGTGGGAGCTGCGATCTCGCTGCCGTCGGCCAGCTTCGTGATCGCGAAGTCCGAGAACGCGTTCGGTGCGGCATCCGCGAGCTGACGCACACATTCGACGGCGAGACGCCGGATCTCGACGTCGGCATGTTCGGTCGCGCGCATGGCGACGAAGTGACGCCACGATCGGTAGTTTCCGGTGACGACGATGCGGGTCTCCGTGGCGTTGGGGAGCACCGCCCGGGCGGCCTCCCGGACCTGCTTGGCGCGCAACGGACCGGCGGGAAGATGCGAGAGCTTCTCGTCGAGCGCCGCCAACAGCGCCACATACGCCTCGCGGCTGCGCTCCGCGGCCGCGAAGAACAACTCCTCGAGTTCGGCATCGCCCGCAATCGCGGGCGGAACCACCACGGGCACCTCACCGTCGGCGACGAAACGCTGCGACAGCTGCGAGAACGAGAAGTGCCGGTGCCGGATCAGCTCGTGCGTGCACGAACGGGAGATGCCGGTGATGTAGAAGGTCGCCGTCGCGTGTTCGAGAACGGACAGGTGCCCCACGGTGAGCAGGTGACGGAGATATCCGCCGTTCGTCGCGGTGCGGGGGTTGGGCTTGGACCAGCTCTGGTAGCAGGCGCGACCGGCGAACTCGACGAGCGCTTCGCCGCCCTCGGCGTCGGTGTCCCAGTCGACGTCGTAGGGGACGTGGAACTCCGTCGTGGCGATGAGCCGGACCTTCGGAACGGCGGGTTCGGGCGCCATCGTCTCCTCCTCGCCTCGGTCGTCGCGCATCCTCTGGACGCGCCGTCTCTTCCGTCCGCACACTAACGCGCCTCGACCTGCGACGATCGATGACATCACGATGACACCTTGCGTGACATCATCGGTGACGTCACACTGGCGTCATGGACATCGACAAATACACGTCCGCCATCACGGACTCCGTGATCTCCGCAGCCGAACTCGGCGACGAGCAGACCCGACGCACCGCCGCAGCCCTCGCGACCGCCATCGCCGCACCCGTCCGCCTCGCGGTCCTGGCAGCACTGTCCGACATGGCCAACGAGATCAGCGACGAACTCGGCGACCGCACCGTCACGGTGCGCCTCGACGGCACCGATGCCGTCCTCGCCGTCCACAGCGAACCCGCTCCCCCGCACGAGGATCCGACGCCGTCCTTCGAGGAGATGACGGGCGACATCAGCCGGGTCACCCTGCGCCTCGTCGAACAGATCAAGACCAAGGCCGAGGAAGCGGCGCAGCAGAGCGGAGTGTCACTCAACTCCTGGATGGCGCAGGCGGTACAGGGCGCCCTACGGGAGCAGATGCGCTATCAGCGCCGCGCCGACGAATGGCGCCGTCAGGGTGGCTGGGCGAAGCCCCCCCCCCCCCCCCCCCCCCCCTCCCCGCCTCCCTCCCCCGGCGTACCCGGGCGCCCCCGCCCCCCGGGGCCCCCCCCCCCCCCCCCCCGCCCCCCCGCCCCC
>NZ_LZMJ01000054.1:0-1924 GCF_001665495.1 Rhodococcus sp. 852002-51564_SCH6189132-a | reverse complement strand
GCGAGCAGGTTCATCACCGCCCCGGCGAGAACGGATCCGAACGACCGCCGCGGCCGGTGCCGCTGAGCGCGGTGGGATGCGGACGGTGCCGCCATGAACATCTCCTGCACAAAAGAAGTCGTCGGTGAACGGCTCACACGGAAAGGGTTGGTGGCCGAACCTGCCCATGGAGCGGTCCGGCCACCCCCCGGGGGGCGGGAAGATCAGGCGTCGGTGCTGGTAGCGGCGAATTCCCACAGGATCGGCGTCGAGGTCACCGCTGCGGTGGCGGGGGCATTGGCGGCCAGTTCGGCGGAGAAACACAGCCAGCGATAGTCTCCGGCGCCGACGGTGGTGCTCAGCACCTGTGTGGACGCGGCCCCGATCGTGGTGCCGGCACCGAAGGGCGCACCGGCGCCGCACGCCGGGGCGGCGGCGCCGGTGCCGAGCTCGGCCACGCGTACGGTCACCAGGTTCGCCAGCGCCGAGGTGTCGGCGTTGGTTTTGGTCACGGTGATGTCGGCGCCGAAATTGCCTTCGACTTCCTGCAGGCCCACCAGCTGATAGACCGGCTCGGCCGGAACCAGGGCGTTGGCCTGCTGGGTGAAGGTCATCGTCCCGGCCGCGTCAGCGGTGAGGTATTCGGCCCAGGTGCTGCCGCCGTCGAAGGAGCCCTGGATGTTGAACGAGCTACCGCCGGTGCCGAATTCGGAACTTCCCCAGACGGTGTCGCTCCAAGCGGCCAGGGTGACGGCAGCGCCGACCCCCAGGACGAGGCCGGAGGCCAGGACGGCGCGGATCTTACGACGCTTGCGGGTGGAGTCGACAGAGGTCATCTCATCACTTCTCTAGAACGGGAGACAGAAAGTCGGCGGCGATACAGGCCCGCCATAACGACTATGGCAAAACAGACCGGTCTCGTTACAGCTTTCAAAAAAATAGGATTATGGCGTGCGCCACGAAAGCGAATATCAAGATCGACAATTCGTCGATGTCGCTTTAGGTGTAAATGTCCACATAAATACGCACGAACCCGTAGGGGCGAACTCTCGCCTGCATCAAAGTTCACGAGAGCACCCCTCCGGTGACGGTGCCCGACACGTCGGTTCCGCCACTCGCGGCGACGAACCTCTGCGGCGCGCCACCGATCACCACCTGGCCGGCGACGCGGCACTTGGCGCTGTCGGATCGGCTGCTCGACGGTATCGCGATGAGCTGTCCGCACGTGATCCTCATCGGGCATTACAGGGTGAGACGATCCCGACAAACAACTACAGACCTGCTCCGGAAAGTTCGCACAGCGGGCTCGGCACTACACCGGGTCTGCTGTGCCGCCAAGACCGGCCGAGGAAGCATCGGCACCTCCCCTCGACTGGGCAGGCATATCGCCACGCGACATACCGAGGACACGAGTCGGTAACGAACAGGCCGCTTCGGCATCAGTAGGTGTCGAAGGCGACACGGCGGGTATTGCTGGACCAGCCTCCGACACCGAATGCACAATCCGATCCCGAACTGCCCCAGAAGGAAATGCATATGCTTCTCGGATCTCTCGCCCTGACCCTTGGCCGCCTGCCCGCAGGATTGGGCATCGTGCTCTGACCGCCCCTCTACCACGCATCCGCGGTCACCTTTGCGTCCCAACGCCGATGCAGGTCACAGGGGCATAGTTCGAGGAGGTTTCATGGTCTCGCCTCGTCGTCTTCCCTCCCCGGAGCTACCGGCCCAAGTGCTGACCATGAGCGATCTCGAAGCAGTACTGTGGCCGTTGACCGGGCTCGCCCCGACCGAGAGCGATCTCGCGGCGGTCGGGTCTCTGCTCGCCCCTGCCACACCCGGGGGCGAGTCCTCATCTGGGGATGCCCCCGGCGACATAGCTACTCGCCGATGACATGCGCGGCGCACCTCACTCGAGGGACGCGTCGCCGACCGGATGAAGTGTTAT
>NZ_LZMJ01000053.1:0-900 GCF_001665495.1 Rhodococcus sp. 852002-51564_SCH6189132-a | reverse complement strand
TGCTTTGTCCAGGCGACGACGGCGTTCAGCACTACGGCAGCGCGGTAGACGGTCGCGAGTTTGTCATATCGCGTGGCCAATCCACGCCACTGCTTGAGATGGCAGAACCGGCGTTCAACCACATTGCGGCCGCGATAGTCAGCCGAATCGAATGCCGGCGGTCTGCCACCACCTGATCCGCGTCGGCGACGATGTCCGGCCTGATCGGACGGTTCGGCGATGACCGCGCCGATGCGGCGCCGCCGCAGCAGCGCACGGTGGGCGCGCGAGGAGTATGCCTTGTCACCGCGGACCCGGTCCGGCCTGGTGCGCGGACGTCCACCGGCCAGACGGGGGACTCGCAATTGGTCGAGCAGATGCGGGAAGGCAGGCGAATCGCCGAATTGTCCCGGCGCGACGAGCACGACCAGCGGCAGTCCGTGACCGTCGACGAGTTGATGGATCTTTGTCGACAGACCGCCTCGGGAACGGCCGACGGCGTGGTCAGGCGGTTCGATTCGCAAATTCGTGTAATTCGATGGGTCCCCCTGTGTGGCGGGCGATGTTGGTGGCGTGCTGATGCGCACGGACGATCGTCGAGTCCACCGAGACCACCCAGTCCAGTATCCCCGCAGCGTCGGCGATGGTGAGCAGTCGTTCGAGGATGCGGTCCCAGGTGCCGTCGCTGGACAGGCGTCGATGCCAGGTCCAGATCGTCTGCCACGGCCCGAACACCCCGGGCACGTCGCGCCAGGCAATGCCGCATCGATAGCGATAGATGATTCCCTCGACCATCGCTCTGGCATCGGAGAACGGGCGGCCACGGCGGCCGGTCCGGGCCGGCAGAAGATCGGCGATTGCGTCCCACTGCTGGTCGGAAAGAGTCTGGAATCGCGTCACTCAACCATCATCGGTGCTGCT
>NZ_LZMJ01000052.1:0-19439 GCF_001665495.1 Rhodococcus sp. 852002-51564_SCH6189132-a | reverse complement strand
GCGGGCGCCGCGCGCAAAACGGGGGGGTTATGACCGACCGGCCGCGTCTGGCGCGTCGCGCTCGCTGACCCACGCACATACGAAAGGCCGGGCCGCTCGCCGCGCCCCGGCCTTTCGTATGTGCGTATCCCAGCCGTAGCTGCTTCGACCCAGCCGTCCGGCTGCTTCGACTCAACCGTGGCTGCGCAGGTACTCCAACTGCACGTTGACGGACTTCTCCGCCGCACCCCACAACGAGGGGTCGACGTCGGCGTAGACGTGCTCGACGACCTGCCGTGCGGTGGCTTCGGCGCCGAGGGTGCGCAGCGCACCGCGCACCTGCTCGAGCCGACCCTCCCGGTGCGCGAGGTACTCCCGCGCGATCGTCTCGAGGTCGGGCAGCTCGGGGCCGTGCCCGGGCAGCACCGTGTAGCCACCGCCGAGACCGATGAGCGACCTCAACGACCGCAGGTAGTCGCCGAGGTCGCCGTCGGAGTCGTCGAGCACGGTCGTGCCGCGGCCGAGGATGGTGTCGGCAGTGAGAACACTGCGGTCCTGCTCGATCACGAACGACAGCGAATCGGCGGTGTGCCCCGGGGTCGCGACGACCCGGATGCGCAGACCCGCCGCCTCGACGACGTCACCGCCGGACAGTTGCTGCCCACCGCCGTGGCGGTGTTCCGGCAGCACTGCGTGCACCGGGCATTCCGCGAGTTGCGAGAAACGCTCGGCACCCTCGGTGTGGTCGAAGTGGCGGTGACTGATGAGGGTCGCCGCCACCGGCACCTGCGCGATCCGCTCGAGATGGCCTTCGTCGAGGGGACCCGGATCGACCACGACGCACTCGTCGCTGCCGGGTGCCCGGAGGATCCAGGTGTTCGTTCCCTCGAGGGACATGATCGAGGGGTTCTCGGCCAGGATCACCGCGGCGTTCTCGGTGACCTGGCGCAGCTGCGCGTAGGCGGGGTGGACCAGCGCCATCACATGTGCCTCTCGTGTCGGATCCGTCGGGAGCCGCCTCCGATCGGGGAGGTGGCGTCAGCGTACTTCCACCATCAGCTCGACCTCGACGGGAGCGCCGAGGGGCAGTTCGGCGACGCCGACGGCCGAGCGGGCGTGCGCGCCGACCTCACCGAAGATCTCCCCGAGCAGTTCCGACGCGCCGTTGATGACGCCGGGCTGTCCGGTGAAGCCCTCGGCGGACGCCACGAAGCCGACGACCTTCACGACGCTCGCGATGTTGTCGAGTCCGACGAGACCGTCGACTGCGGCGAGCGCGTTGAGCGCGGCGGTGCGGGCCGCGGTCTTCGCCTCCTCCGCTGACACCTCGGCACCCACCTTGCCGGTGTGCGTCAGCTTCCCGTCGGCCAGCGGCAGCTGACCGGAGGTGTAGACGACGTCGCCATTGCGGACGGCGGGTACGTAGGCCGCCACCGGGGCGGCGACCGGCGGCAGGGTGATGCCGAGTTCGGTCAGGCGTTCGCTCCAGGTGTTGTGCGACACCGATCAGCCCTTCGGACGCTTGAGGTAGGCGACGTGCTGCTCACCGGTGGGGCCGGGCAGGACGGTGACGAGCTCCCAGCCGTCGGCACCCCACTGGTCGAGGATCTGCTTGGTCGCGTGCGTGAGCAGCGGCACGGTTGCGTATTCCCATGTGGTGGTTTCACTCATATCCTGACCTTATCCGGCACCGTTCACCGTCCACGACTTATAGGCTCGTGATCGTGGCATCTCCGACATCACATTCCGGCGAATGGCCGGCAGGCGCCGCCCAGGCGCGACTGCACTTCGTGTCCGGCAAGGGTGGCACCGGGAAGTCCACCGTGGCCGCGGCGCTCGCACTGGCGCTCGCCGCCGGAGGTCGCAAGGTTCTGCTCGTCGAGACCGAGGGACGTCAGGGCATTGCGCAGCTGTTCGACGTGCCGCCGCTCCCGCCGGTCGAGACGAAAATCGCGACCGCACCGGGTGGCGGTGAGGTCTCGGCTCTCGCGATCGACATCGAGGCGGCCTTCCTCGAATACCTCGACATGTTCTACAACCTCGGATTCGCAGGTCGCGCGATGCGACGGATGGGAGCGATCGAGTTCGTGACCACGCTCGCGCCGGGTCTGCGCGACGTCATCCTCACCGGCAAGATCAAGGAGACCGTGGTACGGACCGACGCGTCGGGCGCACCCGTCTACGACGCGGTCGTCGTCGACTCCCCGCCCACCGGCCGCATCGGCAGCTTCCTCGACGTCACCAAGGCCATGGCCGATCTCGCGAAGTCCGGTCCGATCCGGTCGCAGAGCGAGGGTGTGGTCCGGCTGCTGCACTCCGACCAGACCGTCGTCCATCTGGTGACCCTACTCGAGGCTCTGCCCGTGCAGGAGACGGCCGACGCGGTGGAGGAGCTCGAGGCCGCCGATCTCCGGATGGGGACGGTCATCGTCAACCGCACCGCTCCCGAGCACCTGCCCGAGGAACTCGTCGACGACGTCGCCGCCGGCCGCATCGCCGGGCCCGCGATCCGGACGACGCTGGAGAAGGTGTCCATCAAGCTCTCCGACGACGATTTCGCCGGCCTGCTGACCGAGACCATCGAGCACGCCGCGGTACTCCAGGCGCAACAGGTGAGCGCCGCTCAACTCGACGAAGTGAAGGTGGCACGCATGTCCCTACCGGCCCTCGCCGACGGTGTCGATCTCGGTGGCCTCTACGAACTCGCCGACGTCCTTGCCGAGCAGGGTGTCCGATGAACGCACCGATCCGGAAGGTCCTCGACGTCGCCCGCATCCTGGACGACCGCTCGTCCCGGGTGATCGTGTGCTGCGGGTCGGGAGGTGTCGGCAAGACGACCACCGCCGCGGCGCTCGCGTTGCGCGCGGCCGAGCGGGGCCGTAGCGTCGTGGTGCTCACGATCGACCCGGCGCGGCGACTGGCACAGGCCCTCGGGGTCGCCTCGCTCGACAATTCACCGCAGAAGGTGGAGCTCGGGCCGGAGGCGAAGGGCGAGCTGCACGCGATGATGCTCAACATGCGTCGCACCTTCGACGACATGGTGCTCGAGCACTCGACGCCGGAGAAGGCCCAGCAGATCCTCGACAACCCCTTCTATCAGACCGTGGCGTCGTCTTTCTCCGGCACGCAGGAGTACATGGCGATGGAGAAGCTCGGTCAGCTCGCGCAGAGCGACGAGTGGGATCTCATCATTGTCGACACCCCGCCGTCCCGGAACGCGCTCGACTTCCTCGACGCTCCCCAGCGGCTCGGGGCCTTCCTCGACGGGCGGATGATCCGGATCTTCACGGCACCCGGGCGTGGCTTCGGCCGCCTGGTGACCGGCGCGATGGGGCTCGCGCTCAAGGCGGTCTCGACGATCGTCGGGAGCCAGATGCTGTCGGATGCGTCGGCCTTCGTGCAGTCGCTGGACTCGATGTTCGGGGGCTTTCGCGAGCGCGCCAACCGCACCTACCGGTTGCTGCAGCAGCCGGGAACCCACTTCATGGTGGTCGCGGCACCCGAACCCGATGCCCTGCGCGAGGCGTCGTTCTTCGTCGAACGACTGTCGGGCGATCGCATGCCGCTGTCGGGCCTGGTGCTCAACCGCACCCATCCGACACTGTCGGCGTTGCCGTCCGATCACGCCCTCGCCGCGGCGGACCAGCTCGCCGAGGAGGAGGGCGTGGACGCGAAGGCCGCTGAGGCCGTTCTCCGCATCCACGCGCACCGGGCCGTGATCGCCAAGCGGGAGCTGCGGTTGCTACGCAACTTCACCGCGGCGAACCCTGCCGTCCCCGTGGTCGGGGTGCCCTCGCTGCCCTTCGAGGTCTCGGATCTCGAGGCGCTGCGGGCGGTGGGCGAGCAATTGACCCGCGAGGCGTGATGTCTCGCGGGTCATGATCTCGGCGGTTCGTGTACCGGTGAGGTGGTGACTAGACCGCGCTCTGGTGCTGTCGCTGCGCCTGGAAGAAATCGGCCCAGGACTCGACCTCGGGATGCTGCTTGAGGAGAGCACGACGCTGCCGCTCCGTCATGCCTCCCCACACGCCGAACTCGACACGGTTGTCGAGGGCGTCCGCCCCGCACTCGAGCATCACCGGGCAGTGCCGGCAGATCACCGCAGCCTTGCGCTGCGCTGCGCCACGCACGAACAGTTCATCTGGATCGACTTCGCGGCAGCGAGCCTTGGAGACCCAAGCGATACGCGCTTCGGCCTGGTCGACGTCGAGTCGGGTCGTCGGGGTGGTCATGTGCATTCAGTTGCCCCTTTACTTTCCGAACGCCGGTTCGCGGTGTTCGAGGTCTGCGCCGTCCGTGTGCCGCAACGGCGCAAAACCTGCCCGTCAAGGTGTTATCTGCGTCACACTGATGTCTCAATCTAGGTAAACTGATGCCCACGCGCAAGGCGAACGAAACCTTTTCTGGTACGCACGTACAAAGTCCCACGTCGGAGGCGTTTTCACCTCGCCCGTCGTGCCACGCCCGCTCCCTGGAAACGGCCGGCCGGTCCCTCGCCACGTAGTGTGTAGGCGTGTCGATCCGAAGAACGGTGGCGAAGCTCGCTGGTTGCACGGCCCTCGGCGGCGTTCTCGTAGCAGGGATGCTCTTCCCGGCCGCGGGTGGTTTCGGGTACGTCTCGAACCGAGCCGCGGACACCGTCGACAACAGTTCCGCAGAGCTCGTCGAAGGTGTCGTCCCAGCCGTGACGACCATGGTCGACAAGGCGGGCGAGCCGATCGCGTGGCTCTACGACCAGCGTCGCTTCGAGGTGCCCAGCGACCAGATCTCCAACGAGATGAAACTGGCGATCGTCTCGATCGAGGACAAGCGGTTCCCCGAGCACCAGGGCGTCGACTGGCAGGGCACCATCCGCGCGTTCCTCACCAACACCACGAGCGGTCAGGTCGAGCAGGGCGCCTCCACGATCGACCAGCAGTACGTCAAGAACTACCTGCTCCACGTGATCGCGAAGACCGACGCCGAACGCCGCGCGGCGATCGAGACGACGCCGGCCCGCAAGATCCGTGAGATCCGCATGGCGCTGACCCTCGACGATCAGCTCACCAAGGACGAGATCCTCACCCGCTATCTGAACCTCGTCCCCTTCGGCAACGGTTCGTTCGGCATCCAGGACGCCGCCCAGACCTACTTCGGCATCGACGCCAAGGACCTGAACATCCCGCAGGCCGCGATGCTCGCGGGCATGGTGCAGTCCAGCTCGGCGCTGAACCCGTACACCAATCCCGACGGCGTGCTCGCCCGTCGCAACATCGTGCTCGACACGATGATCGACAACATCCCGGAGCGCGCCGACGAGATCCGCGCCGCGAAGGAACTGCCGCTCGGCGTGCTGCCCGAGCCCAACACGCTCCCCCGCGGCTGCATCGCTGCCGACGACCGCGGTTACTTCTGCGAGTACGCGCTGCAGTATCTCGAGAACTCGGGCCTGTCGCGCGAGCAGATCGACCGGGGCGGATATCTCATCCGCACGACCCTCGACCCCGAGGTCCAGAACTCCGTCAAAGAGTCGCTCGACCGGTTCACCAGCCCCACCGTCGACGACGTGGCCTCGGTGATGAACGTGATCGAGCCGGGCCAGGATTCGCACAAGGTCCTCGCCATGGGGTCGAGCCGCAAGTTCGGTCTCGACGCCGAGGCCAAGGAGACGGTCCAGCCGCAGCCCTACTCGCTGGCCGGTCACGGCGCCGGGTCGATCTTCAAGATCTTCACCGTCGCCGCCGCCATGGAACAGGGTCTCGGCACCTCCGCCGTGCTCGACGTCCCGTCCCGCTACAACGCCCGCGGTCTGGGCGACGGCGGTGCCCGCGGCTGCCCGGCCAACTACTACTGCGTCGAGAACGCCGCGCCGTATCCGTCGCGACTGTCGGTGACCGACGCGCTGGCACAGTCACCGAACACGGCGTTCGTCAAGCTCATCGAGGCGACCGGCGTCGACGCGGTTGTCGACATGTCGGTGCGCCTGGGTCTGCGGTCGTACCTGCAGCCCCGCACCTCCGGCTTCGGCGACCAGTCGATGGCCGAGATGCAGAAGAACCAGCACCTCGGCTCGTACACGCTCGGCCCGACGTGGATCAACGCGCTGGAGCTGTCGAACGTCGCGGCAACCCTCGCCTCGCACGGCAAGTGGTGCCCGCCCACCCCGATCGAGGGGGTGTTCGACCGCGAGGGCAAGCCCGTGCCGATCACGCAGCAGGCGTGCGAGCAGGCCGTCGAGCCCGGTCTGGCCGACACCCTGACGACGGCGATGAGCAAGGACACCGCCGCCGGCGGTACCGCTTCGGGCGCCGCGGGGTCGGTGGGCTGGAACCTGCCGGTCGCGGCGAAGACCGGTACGACGGAGTCGCACATGTCGTCGGCCTTCCTCGGCTTCACCAACCGGTTCGCCGGCGTGGTCTACACCTACGGCGACTCCCCCACTCCCGGCCAGATCTGCTCGGGTCCGGTCCGCCCCTGCTACGACGGCAACCTCTTCGGCGGTACCGAACCGGCGCGGACATGGTTCTCAGCGATGCTGCCGGTGGCGAACAAGTTCGGCTCCATCGAACTGCCCGCCCCCGATCCCCGGTACGTCCGCGGCGCGGGCAACGCCCAGGTTCCGGACGTGACGGGCCTGTCGAAGGACCGCGCGGTGCAGCGACTGCAGGACGCCGGATTCTCGGTCTCGGAGGCGACGATCGCCGGTGAGGAACGCGCCGGAACGGTGACGGGTACGTCCCCGAGCGGCTCGGCCGTCCCGGGATCGACGGTCACGCTGTTCATCAGCGACGGATCGGTCCGCGTCGCTCCCACCACGAGCGCCACCCCGGCCCGCCCGCGCGACCGCGAGGTGCCCGACACGACCCGCCGGTCGACGCCCGCGCCCATCCCGGGACGTGAGCTCGAGCAGAGCGAGTCGAGTCCGCCGGCGGAGGAGGAGTCCACTCCCACGACGACACCGAGCCGCCCCGACAACTGAGCCGCAGGGCTTCCACGGTCGGTTTACAGGCGTGAACGCACGGCTGCGGACAGGCGCTTGCCGTCGGCCTTGCCTGCCGCGATCTCGGTGGCGGCCTTCATCACCTGGCCCATGTTCTTCGGACCCGGCCGCGTGCCGAGTTCCTCCGCAACGCGCGCGAGGGCGGTGTCGACGACGTCGACTAGTTCGGCATCGGTGAGCGGGGTGGGCAGGTACTCGTCGATGATCCGCGCCTCGGCGTGCTCCTTGGCCGCGAGCTCTCCGCGTCCGTTCTCGGTGTAGACCTCGGCGGCCTCGCCGCGCTTCTTCGATTCCTTCGCGAGGACCTGGAGCACCTCGTCGTCGGACAGCTCACGCGCCTCCTTGCCGGACACCGCCTCGTTCCGGATCGCCGCGAGCAGCATCCTGAGGGTCTCGGTCCGCAGCTTGTCCTTGTCCTTCATCGCTGCGGTCAGGTCGGTCCGCAGCCTGGATTCGAGGGAGGATGTGGTGTCGCTCATGCCGGAAACGCTACGCGGGACAGGCGAACCACGTGCGAGGACCACGCACGGCGGTACGCTGGAGAAGTGCCTGACCTGTCTGCAATTCGCCGCGTAACCCTCGGTGCTGCCGGCGCCGCCGCTCTCGGCCTCGGTTACGCCACGCTGATCGAACGGAACGCGTTCACCCTTCGCGAGGTCACGGTGCCGGTGCTCGCGCCCGGCGCGTCGACACTGCGGGTCCTGCACATCAGCGACCTGCACATGACTCCCAATCAGAAGCTGAAACAGAACTGGTTGCGCGAACTCGACGGCCTCGAGCCCGATCTCGTCGTGAACACGGGCGACAACCTGTCGCACCCGAAGGCCGTTCCGGCCGTCGTCCAGGCCCTCGGCGGACTCCTCGCCCGCCCGGGTCTGTTCGTCTTCGGGAGCAACGACTACTTCGCTCCCGTGCTGAAGAATCCGCTGGCCTACTTCGACAAGGACCACGACCGCGTCTACGGGCCTCCGCTCCCGTGGGGCGACCTGCGTGCGGCGTTCACCGAACGTGGCTGGCAGGACATGACGCACGTGCGCCGCGACATCGAGATCGGCGGCGTGCGCATCGCCGTCGGCGGTGTCGACGACCCGCATCTCGACCGCGACCGGTACGAGACGATCGCAGGTGCGGCCGATCCCTCGGCCGATCTGCGACTGGGCATGACTCACTCCCCCGAGCCGCGGGTGCTCGATCGCTTCGCCGAGGACGGCTACGACCTCGTTCTGGCGGGCCACACCCACGGCGGCCAGCTGTGCCTGCCGTTCTACGGCGCGCTGGTGACCAACTGCGGGATCGACCGGTCGCGGGTGAAGGGCGCGTCGCGCTGGGGTGCCCACATGCGACTGCACGTCTCCGCGGGTATCGGCACGTCGCCGTTCGCTCCCGCCCGGTTCCTCTGCCGTCCGGAGGCCACCCTGCTGACCCTCGTTCCGGCCTCGCGCGACACCGCGCAGCAGGCCAGCGGTGATTCGGCAGAGCGCGCCGGGTTACGTCGCTGACCAGCCGATTTAATCTTCTGCGGACTCGTGTTGTAAGCTGACCGAGGTTCAATACGGGGTGTGGCGCAGCTTGGTAGCGCGCTTCGTTCGGGACGAAGAGGTCGTGGGTTCGAATCCCGCCACCCCGACTCGTGGAAGAACTCGTCAGGGCACTTTCTCCTCACGGAGAAGGTGCCCTGACCGCATTCCGGGGCACCTTGTTCACCTCTCCGGAAAAGGACGTCCCCTCCCGTCACAAAAAATTCTTCAAGTCGGTTTTTAGGGATTGAAACAGACTTGAATACCTTAAACTGAAAGGCGGCACCGCACTCGTGAGACGCCTCGGCTCTGGTCGGGCGGGAACGGACTCGGCGGATGACGCGACGACACAGGGCCTCCCGGCAGGACGCACCGGAGAATTCCGGAGGTTCCACACTCACCAGACCACGCCCCCGGCGACGACGGTGGCTCGCCGTCCTCGTGCTCGTCGCGTGCGCGATCATCGCCGCGGGCCTTCCCGTCTACGTGGCCCCGCAGATCGAGATCGAGAACCTCAGCCCGTATCGCCGGGCGGACGCGATCTTCGTCCTCGGCGGTGCGATCTACGAGCGCTATCCCTACGCGCTCGAACTCGCACTCGAAGGCTTCGCACCCGAGGTCGTGGTGTCGAATCCCAACGGCGCGAAGGACGTCTGGCTGACGGACCTGTGCGACCACCCGCGCTACGAATTCCCCGTCACGTGCTTCGAACCGGACCCGCCGACCACGCGCGGTGAGGCCATGGAACTGCGTCGTCTCGCGGAGCAGCGCGGCTGGAACAGCGTCATCGTCGTGACGTTCGTGCCGCACGTCTCCCGCGCGCGCTTCATCCTCGACCGATGCTTCGACGGCGAACTCATCATGGCCGCCAGCCCGGCCGACATCGCCCTGTCGTACTGGGCATGGGCGTACGCCTATCAGACCGCCGGCTACATGCGGGCCTTCTCGCACACGGGGTGCTGAGCGAGCCTGCTGCGGCGCATCCGGGTCCTGACGAGCTACTCACGTGCACCGTGAAACATCGGAGCCGTTCCCTTCGATGTGTCCGTAGCGCTCGATATCGCGCGCACGACCGACACTGGAACGAAGGTGCCCCCGATGGATTTCCCGGTTCTCGTCAAGGGGCAGAACATGCCGCTTCCGACAGACGTCTCGCAAGTCGACATCGTCCTGGGCTGGACGGAAGCGGACACCGAGGTCGACGCCTCGGCGCTGCTCCTCGCCGATTCGGGCAAGGTGAGGTCCGACGCGGATTTCGTCTTCTACAACCAGCCGGAATCGGCCGACGGTTCCGTCCGGTTCCTGGGGAACGGAGCGACGGAGGAAGGCGCGCAGGCACGCATCAGCATCGATCTCGCGACGGTGCCCGACGATGTACACACGATCGCCTTGGCAGGCAGCCTCTACGACGGCACCTTCGGCGACCTCGGGAAGCTGACCCTGCGGGTCGTGGATCCGACAGGTCGCCCCGTGGCCGAGTACATCACTGCGGACGCGAACACCGAATCCGCATTCGTGTTCGGCGAGGTCTACCGCCGGGACGGCGCCTGGAAGGTCCGTGCGATCGGACAGGGATGGGCCTCCGGTCTGGCCGGACTGGCACAGGACTACGGCGTGGAGGTGGACGACGCCGCCGAGGACGACGATCGGACGCCTCTCTCGACGACTTCGGTCTCCGCAGACGAGGAAATCACCGTTCCTCCGCAGACTCCCGAGCCCGCTCCTGCCGCGACGACCGCCACTCCCGCACGAAAGCAGTCCGGCGTACGTACGACCAAACGAACCGCCCGGAAGCCGAAGCCGATCACCTTCTCCCAAGCCGAGCAGGAGAGCTGGCAACCCGCGCGCCTCTTCTCCGTAGCCGGAATCGGTGCGGGTGACGAACAGGAACGTCGAGCGACTTCCGCGCTCGTCGCGACCATGCAGGCAGTGCCCCCGTTCGCTCGTGCCGTGTGCCTTCGTCTCGGCGCTCCCGCCGGCGCTTTCGAGGGTTACCTGGAGGTGCCGTACGAGCGAGGTGAATCGCGGGTGGTACCCGATGCGGTACTCAAGGTCGCGCGAGGAAGCCGACGGTGGACGGGCCTGGTCGAGGTGAAGACGGGCAACGGCAAACTCAAGCGTGAACAGCTCGAGAACTACCTCGATGTCGCGCGTCGCAAGAAGTACGACGTCGTCGTCAGCATCTCCAACGACATTCCCGCGTCGGCGGGGGAACTGCCCGTCGCAGTGGACCGGCGCAAGCTCGCCAAGGTCTCGCTTCGGCACATCGCATGGGCGGAGATCGCTCACGAAGCACGCATGGTGCTGTCCCACGGCGAACTGGAAAGCGATCTCCAGGACTGGATCCTCCGTGAGTTCCTACGCTATATCGATCACCCTCGCAGCGGGGTCTCGGAATTCGTCGATATGGGACGTCACTGGGTCGCTGTTCGCGACGCCGTCACCGCGGGCACACTCCGGGCCGGTGACTCCAAGGCGCTCGCCGTTGCGAGCACCTGGGTCGCGTTGGCTCGCCACCTGGCACTCCGGTTCACCGCAGAACTCGGGGTCCCGGTGACGCATGTGCTGCCGCGCCGCTTCGCGACCGATCCGGACGCACGGAACGCCCACGTCGCCGACCGCCTCGCGACCGACGGAGTCTTCGAAGCCGTGCTGCGAATTCCGGATACCGCAGGCGATCTCGCGGTCTCGGCGGACCTGCGTACCAACAAGGTCCGCTGTCGCACGACCGTCGATGCGCCCGACGAAGGCACATCACGCAAGCGGGTGTCGTGGCTGGTCAAGCAGTTGAAGACCGCGCCTGGGAACGTGCAGCTCGAAGCGGTGTTCTCCGAGCGTGGCAACGAAGCGTGTGAACATCTCGACACCGTGCGTACCGACCCTCGAGTCCTCACCGAGGGTCGCGTCGGCGACATCGTGTCCTTCACTCTCGAGCAGACGTTCCCGCTGGGCAGTCGCCGCTCGTCCGGTACCGCGACGGGCTTCATCACGAGCGTGACGTCGTCGGCCGACGCCTTCTACGGCGAGGTGGTGCAGCCGCTACGGGTATGGGTTCCCGCCGCTCCCCAGCAGACGGCGCAACCGGGACCGTTACCGATGGACTCCGACGAGGACTGATTTCATCGTTCGTCGACGGTCAGGGCAGCAACCGGTCGAGGAACCGGTTGCTGAACACCCGGTGCGGGTCGTACTGCTCGAAAGCCGCGAGCGCGGCGTCCCAACCCTGCCCGGACGGTAGGCCGGTGCGGTACATGGCCGGCACCGTCTCACCGAGGAAACCGGGGTCGCGGTAGCCGCCCTCGTCGTCGAACGCCCAACCCTTCGACCACTCGGACCGGAAGGTCGCGTAATCGCCCGAGTAGTGGGCGGCCATCCACTGCTCCATCTCGCGGAAGAAGGCCGGCATCCCCGCCGTTCCGGGGATGGAGACGACGTTCATCCAGATCGCGGTGTCCCAGTCGGGCCGGTCGGGGCGGGGACGCACCGGCGACAGGTCGGGCACACCGGCGGCGTCGACGAGCACCTCGTCGGCGTCGTCGACCTTGCACAGACGTACCTCGAACGGCATGTTCACGGGGTACTGCCCGAGCGAGGCGTAGTGCGTCATCCGCTCGTGCAGCCACGTCGTGAACTCGTTGATGACGCGGGCGATGTTGTCGCGTCTCGTCACGACGACACCGCCACCGGCGACCACGCGCAGGGTCGCGGCGCGCAGGTAGAACAGGAGGTCCTTGGACCAGCCCCACAGATCTTTCGTGCCGGTCGCTGCGAGTCCCGCTGCCACCGCACCGAACTGCGACGCACCGAAGGTCGGTGTGACGCCTTGGGCGCCACGCACGACCTGTCCCAGCAGGTCGGTGAGTTCCTCTGGCAGACTGTCCGAGAAGTAGTAGTTGTACGGATCCTGCACCTCGCGGGAGGCGGCGGGCTTCTCCGGGGAGACCGACCAGATCTTGAGCCAGGGTGTCTCGGTGAAGGGGAACCAGATCGCCTCGACCCGCCCGTGCTCCTCGACGTAGCGCTCGAAAGTGCGCCCCGGCGAGCCGGGCGGGGCGAACAGTTCGCGCCACGGGATGTCGGTGAAGCTCTGGCAGCGCACCCGGTAGTTCGCTCCGGCCTGCAGCGTCACCGAAGTGACGAAGGTGCGTCCGAGGTGGGCGAGCAGGGGTCTGATCTCCGGTTCGGCGCGGCGGAACTCGCGGAGTTCGTAGGCAGCGGCCGACGGGTTCCACACCACGGCGGTCAGAGCCAGGACGAGATTGGACAGGGAGCCGAACGACTGGCCGGGGATCACCGTCTCCCCCGCCGCCGGGTAGGTGGCTCCGTGGGCACCGATCGACAGTGCCCCCGCGATGGAGATGTCGCCGATGGCGGGCGAGTTGGCCCAGCCCAGTCCGTTCGCTTCGAGCGTGGTGAGGATGGATTCGATGCTCGCGCCCCCTCCGGCCGTCACGCGCGGAGGTGCGGTGTCCGCGTCGACGACGACCTGGTTCAGCTGCGACATGGTGTCGACCAGCACGACGTTCTCGATGTCCTGCCCGGCCTCGAGGGTGAGCGGACTCCAGCTGTGCATCGATCCGCGGGGACGGATGCGGAAGCCGTGGGCGTGCGCCCAGTTCGCGAGGCGGACGACGTCGTCGGCGGTGCGCGCGGTCGCGGTCCACACCGCGTCGAACCGGATGGTCTTCGCCCAGTTGACGAACTGTTGCTGCGAGAGCGGGATGTCGGCCGGGAAGTCCGGCGGCGCCGGGATCGTGGCTGCCGGGTCGCCGAGCGGTACCGCACCCGCGAGCGTCCATCCCGTGCCTGCAAGGACGGCTGCTCCGGCGGCTGCTCCGAGAAGACCGCGACGGCTGAGGGTGGGACCAGAGGCTCGAGCGCTCACGAGGGCGGGTTCCGTTCTGTTCTGCGGGCGCGGACTCCGCGAAAATAGAACAAGTTCTCTCTATTCTCCAGTACCGCTACCGGTGTGCGGCACCCTCGCTCCAGAACGACAGACCCGACGCCTCCAATGTGCCGAGGATGTGTTCGGGAGCGCCGTCGACCGACCAGACCGCCATCGCGACCGCCGCCACGGTGAGGGCCGGACCGAGGATGCCGAGCTCGAACGGGCCACCCGCACGGATGGACAACGCCGACGGCAGCTTGATCTCCCACCAGCGCGACCCGCGCCAGGGCACGAACGGAGCGAGGAAGGGGATTCCCTCCTTGGTGATGGCGTCGCCGAGACAGTGCGTCGCGCATCCGAGGGCCACCGCGACCCCCAGGCCCGTCGACGCAACCTCCTGCGGGAACCACGTCCACGACAGGATCGACAGCACTGCCGCGCTCAGGGTGACGACCACCCACCCGCGCTTCTTCGCCCACGACCCGAACAACCCGCGCAGTGCGAGACCGAGAGTGACGAACAGGACCCCGATGATCGCTTCCCTGCCGAAGCTCGCGACGAGTGCCGAGACTCCGGCTCCGAGCAGTGCCGCGAACAGCGCGGTGTGCGTCATGGTGCGGTGCCCGCCGCGCCGCTTCCGGTCGCGGCTGCCCTTGGTGAGCGAGTAGTAGCCGAGCGAGACCGCGTCGATGCCCCTGGCGAAGGTCTGGCTCACGGGCCCGAACGACCTCGCGACCGTCGACTGTGCCGTGTCGAGATCCGGAAGCAGGGCCGCCCCCGAACACACCGCCGCGAAGGCGAAGGTCTCCGCGGTGGACGCGGGTGCACCCCAGTCGGTAGGAAGCAGATCTGCGACGACGAGTCCCACCAGCGCCCCGGATACTGCATGGGTAGGACCCATCACCATGTCGGACAACACCTTTCGACGAACGAGCGCGAACCCGACCCGGCGTGACGACGCCGGCCCCGGATCTCCAACCTAACAACCACAGCCGACACACCTGTCACACGCGTGTTCGAACATCCGATATGCTCGGCAGACGCCGGCAGGGCCGCCCACCGGAGAGGTGGACGGCCCTGGCGTCTGTGCCGGATTCCTCGTTTGCGAGGAAGATGGAGTTGTCGTCGTCGGATGGAGGGAGAGCGACATGGACACCACGCTGATCGTGCTGGCGCTGGCAGCCCTGATCTACTGGTGGGGACTGCTCTGATCCCGCCGCATCTCCCCCGGTGACGGGTCAGGCTCCGGCGCGCACGCCCGCCTCGACCCGCTTGCCGAGCTCCTCGTCGACGTTGCGCCAGTACTCGAAGATCCGCTCGTAGAGCGCCTCCGAGGTACCGCCGAGGACGTGTCCGACGATGTTGTTCACGAGGCGTACGCGCTCCGCGTCGTCCATCACGTCGCGGACGAGGGTGCCCGCCTGACCGAAGTCGTCGTCCTCTGGGTGCTGCACGTAGCCCGCGCGCACGGCCTCGGTTCCGAAGTTCCACAGACCTTCGTCGCCGGCCCGCTCGGGATCGGCATGCGGACCACCGAAGCTGTTCGGTGCGTAGACCGGGGTCTGCGGATCGTTGAAGGTGAAGGCCATGTTGCCCTCCTTGCTGTAGGAGTCGACACGGGCGGCCTTCGCGGAGTTCACCGGCAGCTGTGCGTGGTTGACGCCGATGCGGTAGCGGTGGGCGTCGGCGTAGGAGAACACGCGGCCGAGCAGCATCTTGTCGGGCGAGAAACCGATGCCCGGCACGACGTTCGACGGGGCGAACGCGGCCTGCTCGATCTCTGCGAAGAAGTTGCGCGGGTTGCGGTTCAGGGTCATCGTGCCGACCTTGATCAACGGGTAGTCCTTTTGCGACCACACCTTGGTCAGGTCGAACGGGTTGAACCGGTAGTTCTCCGCCTCCGCGACCGGCATGATCTGCACGTGGAGCGTCCAGCTCGGGAACTCGCCACGCTCGATCGCCTTGTAGAGGTCGGCGCGGTGGTAGTCGGGATCCGAGCCGGCGAGGCGGTCGGCCTCGTCCTGGGTGAGGAACTCGATGCCCTGGTCGGTCTTGAAGTGGTATTTCACCCAGAAGCGCTCACCGTCGGCGTTGATCCATTGATAGGTATGCGAACCGAAGCCGTCCATGTGGCGCCACGTGCGCGGCAGGCCACGGTCGCCCATCAGCCAGGTGACCTGGTGTGCGGTCTCGGGGCGCAGGGTCCAGAAGTCCCACTGCATCGTGTGGTCGCGCAGGCCGGAGCCGGGCAGGCGCTTCTGCGAGTGGATGAAGTCGGGGAACTTGATCGGGTCCTTGATGAAGAAGATCGGCGTGTTGTTGCCGACCAGGTCGTAGTTCCCGTCCTCGGTGTAGAACTTCAAAGCGAAACCGCGCGGGTCGCGCCAGGTGTCGGGGCTGCCCTGTTCACCGGCGACCGTCGAGAAGCGTGCCAGCATCTCGGTTTTCACGCCCGGCCGGAACAGCTTGGCCTTCGTGTAGGCGGAGACGTCCTCGGTGACGACGAGCTCACCGAACGCGCCGGCGCCCTTGGCGTGCACGACGCGCTCGGGCACCCGCTCGCGGTTGAAGTGCGCGAGCTTCTCGACCAGGTAGTGGTCGTGGAGCAGGATCGGCCCCTGGGTGCCCGCGGTGAGCGACTCGTTGTCGCTGGCGACGGGGATACCGACGTTGTTCGTGGTGTAACGGGCATTCGTCATGGTGACCTCCGTATACGGATGTTCCGGGTCTCGGGACACGAAGCCGGTGGTTCGGCCCGCGGAGGGGCCGGACCACCGGTGAAGCGAGTGGGCGCTAGTCGGCGCGGCAATCGGGGCACAGGCCCCAGAAGGTGACCTCTGCTTCGTCGATGACGAAGCCGTGGTCGTCGGACGGTGTCAGGCAGGGCGCGGCCCCGACGACGCAATCGATGTCGACGACCGTGCCGCATGCGCGGCACACGAGGTGGTGGTGGTTGTCGCCGATGCGGGTCTCGTACCGTGCGGGTGATCCGGCCGGTTCTATCCGGCGGAGCAACCCGTTCCCCACGCATGCCTTGAGTACGTCGTACACGGCCTGCGTCGACACCGAGCCGAGTTCGTCGCGCACGTGGGCGGCGATTCCGTCCGCATCGGAATGCGGATGCTCGGCAACGGTTCTCAGTACGGCAACGCGGGGAGCGGTCACCCGCAGACCCACGGAGCGCAGTTGCTCCTTGGGGTCGAAGTGATGCTCGTGTCCTTGTTGCATGACACCAAGTATGCCCCTTTTCTGGAATAAGTCAAGAAAAGGGTCGGTGCGGTGCCCGTCACGCCCACTTCGGGTCTCCGATCGGATCAGAGGTCGGCGTGGTCGGCGCCCGCCAGCGCCCGGGATGCGTCGATGTCCGCCTGCAGGGTCTGCCACGCAGAGGTTACTTCGAGGCGAGTTCGGGGCAGCGGGATGCGCCGGAAAGGTCGCCGAGCTCGGATGCGGGGTCCTCGTCGAGTGCGAAGTAGCGGGCGGTCGTGCTCTTCACGGTGTCGACAGCACCTGGGCCGGGTTCGACGTCGATGCTCACCGACGCTGGGTGATCATGTCACTCGGCGTCGTGAGGACCGTGTGCCGCCGCTGTCGTATGCGTGCCCCGGCCCGGAATGTCGGCGAATTACCCGGTGGCACCGTCGAATTCTCACCGGGGTCCCGTAGTCGGATCAGAAGAATCGGTGGGGGCGTGGGGCTGCGGCACTGCTTCGGGGTCGTCGTCCGCCTCGGCCGGCGTCGGGTCCGAATTCGACGGGGCAGGCACACTGTCCGGGTCGTCGGCAGCCGATGATGGGTCGGGCGGTGCCGGCACGGTGGAGGTGGTCGAGACCGGCGGTGTGGCGGGGGCAGGGACCGGGAAGATCCATCCGGCTGTCGCGGGCGGTCGCAGCATCAGCCGTGAGCCGGGGGAGACCGGAGCGAGCAGAATCCATCCACCGGAGGTCGAGTCCGGATCCAGCACCGACGCGACCGCAGGGCCGGGAATGACACAGTGTCCTGCGGGTGCGTCGACCGGGGCGACGGTGCCGTCGGCGAGTATTTCCTGCAGGTCGGATCGGTTCAGCGAGGCCCAGCGGGTAGGTCCGGTGGTCGGGGAGGTCGTCACCTGCAGGTGTACTGCGGTGGCGCATCCGGGATCGGTGCGCACGTCGGTGATGGTGGCGGTACCGAGGTCGGTGCCGTCCTCTGCCAGGACACCGAACGCGGTGCCGAGTCCGACCTCGACCGGCTGTGTCGGACCGGCGGCCGGTGCCGAAGCCGCCGGGGATGACTCTGTCGGTGTCGGGGTGGCCATGTCGGCCGGCGTCGATGTCGTCGGCGTCTCGGTGGTGGGGCTGTCCGGCGCGTCGGGAGCAGTGTCGGTGGGGGTGTCTTCGGGTGTGGTGGGGGCGGTGGTCTTGGGACGAGCGTCGTCCGCGCGATCGCTCTCGTCGACGATGACCGGTGGGTCTTGTCCCTCGTCGGTCCCGGTCGAGGTCGGCTCCTGCGGTCCGGGCAGAGCGTCGAGAACGGTGGGGCCCGGCGTCGTGCACGGCTGGGTGAGCGTAGCGTCCGATTCCACGACGGGGTCGATTTCAGGAGCCGGGATCGGGAGAACAGCAGGGGCGGGTGACAGCGGTTCGGATGGTGGTGTTGTCGACTCCGAGTCGCTGCTCGCGCTCTTCGGATCGGGTTCGGTGGGTGCCGTCTCGGGGCAGCCGTCCTCGGCCGTAGTCGGCGGTTCGACAAGCCGGGCGGCGAGCAGACCGGTGGTCATCGCGATGCCGGAGGTGGGGAAGCCCGGTTCGGGGGAGGGGTCACGGAACAGGCCGCATTCGGCGGAGGCGACGAGCATGTCCACCTGCCACTCCAGGGTGCCGGTGAGCGCGCCGACACTGGTAGCGCGCAACCACAATTGGGAGCTGGCGCGATTGTGCTCCTGGATCCGCACATGCCGCAGCGTGCCGGTGTAGCGGAAGGCGGACAGGGTCGGTCGGACGGTGACGGATTGCTCGGTGTTCGCCGCAGGAATCGCCAGAGGGGTCCCGCGCACGGTGAAGGCGTTGCCGGTCAAGGTGGCCACCCCTGTCTGTCCTGGCCGACAGGCCGCAGTGGCCACGATCTCTCCGGCGCCGGAGGACATGAGGGTGCCCAGGCCTCCGAGGACGTTGACCTGCAGATCGGTAGCCCGCGAATCCGCATACGACCGAGGCGCCGGAGCCGGAGCCGACGAGGCGCACTCATTGGGGCTGGCGATCTCGGAGCGGCTACACGAGCGTCCCCGCCCGCCAGCGGTGACCAGGCCGAGCAGACCGCTGTCGCGGCCCTCGGTCCAGCCGCTGTCGGAAAAACGGATCGAGCTGTTGTTGGTAGTGAACGAGCGCACCGGCCCGAAGGTGCTCGGTGCGGTGACCAGCCGGTCGATGCTGCCGTAGGTCGACACCGCGCGGGCATAGGCCTTGTTCGCGGCGGTGCTGGTGCTAAAGACCGAGGTGCCGAGCACCTTGTCGCTCCACGCGGCCATCGTCGACCCGAGTGAACCGGGCATCGCGAGCAGTCCGAGCACGGCGAGGATCCCCACTGCGGCAAGCGCCGTCTGCAGTCGCCTGCGGGTCATGAACGTGTCTCCGGCAAGTCGGTATCGGTGTGAGGTGTGCTCTCGTCGCGGCGGGGCCAGAACGCCCATAGCACCAGCGCCGCGGCGGCGAGGGTGATCGAACCGAGCACGTACGGATTCGACAACCACACAACGACGTACGCGGCACCGGGGATCGACCACAGCACCTGCCGAACCTCCCGCACCCGGTACAGGCCCGGATCGGGGGTCGGGTTGGCATCACCTTGCATCTCGATCAGTGCTTCGCCGGGCAACTGGGGGTGTACGGCGATTACCCGGTGGGTCACCGGTAGCTGCCCGGGCCGGTCGACGGTGACGATGTCGCCGACCGCGATCTCCTCCGCCGAGATCGTCTGCACCACCGCCAGGGAGCCGGCCGGGATCGTCGGGGACATCGAGCCGGTCTTGAACATGATCAGCGAGATGTTCGACACCACGGCAGTGATCACCAGGATCACGCAGAGCACTCCGCCGGCG